>JABWCD010000002.1 GCA_013359265.1 Candidatus Hydrogenedentota bacterium | reverse complement strand
CCGTCGCAACGCTCCAAGACGCCTTAACGACATACCTCAAAACCGGTCAGCTGCCGCCGTTACCCCCAAACGTCGCGGCAAACGGCTAAAGTGTTACGATTTTGATCATCAAGGGTCGTGGGAGTTCAAACTGCGCAACCAACTCCGTCGCGCGTTTGCCGTCTGTGTTTCGGACGCGGCATTTGAAGAAACGATGGCGGCCGTTCGTTCAACCCTCGACCGCGAAGTTGATTCTGCCGTCATGTTAATGAACCTGGGCGAACGTTTGCCACGCAAGAGTCGCGAAAAACTTGTGGGAGAGATCCTGGAACATATCATCGAACGTCTGGGAGGCGTAACCGCGTACGGGTGGATGAACGCGGTAACGGCTACGGCACGAACGGTGCGAGATCCTGAAGTCCGTTGGGAGCTCGAGAAGCTTGGGGCCATGGTGCCGGCGTTGGTGGCCCGAGCACGCTCGGCGCGCAAAGAACACGAAAGTGCGATCGCATGAAGCAGGATAAGAACATTCCGCGCAATACTGGAGCTATCGGTCGACGTAGGTTCCTTTATTCGACCGCGTCGATGGCGGCGCTTTATGCTTCCGGCGCATTCGCGGAAGCCTTGCAGCGCACGCCCGCGCAGACGGAGGGTCCGTTTTATCCAAACCGGTTGCCGCTGGACACGGACAACGATTTGTTGATCATCAACGACGGCATCACGCCGGCGGTGGGAGAGGTCACGCATTTGGGCGGGCGAATTCTGGACGCGACGGGGAGTCCGATTCGCAACGCACTGGTCGAGATTTGGCAGGTGGACAACAACGGCGCGTATATCCATACGGACAGCGCGAACGGCGGCAAGCGCGACGGCAACTTCCAGGGTTTCGGCCGTTTCCTCACCGGCTCGAGCGGAGAGTACTACTTCCGCACGATCAAGCCCGTGCCTTACGGCGATTCCTCATTCCGCCGCACGCGCCACATTCACTACGCCGTCCACGTCAAAGGCCGCGACCGATTCACCACGCAATGCTACGTAAAGGGCGAACCTCTTAATGCGCAGGATGGCATTCTCAACGGCATCAAAGATGCCGCCGCACGGGACAGCGTCATCGTCGATTTCGCGCCGCTGCCCGGCTCACCCGCCGCCGAACTCGTCGCGACCTTTGACGTCGTCCTCGACGTGACCCCCACGGCATAGCACGGCACCCTTGATAGCCCCGCGCCCTACGCTGGCCGTCATTCCCGTTTCTCCCATAACTCTGATTGCTCCCAGCGGGAAACTCATTCGGCTTTTGGGTCCCTTTCGTCCCTTACGTCCTTTTCCCGACCCCACCCCACATGACATTCGCTCCGCACTTTGCTAGTCTGGCGGGTGCAGGGAGATTGTCCTCGTGGCACGAATCGGATCGATACTGCTCATGGCGTTCGCCGCGTCCGCCGGCGATACCCACTGGTCGTTCGTGGCGCCCATCCGCGCGGAACCGCCCGCCGTTTCCAACCCGCAATGGGTACGCAATCCCATCGACACTTTTGTGCTGTCGCGCCTCGACAGGGAAGGCATTGCGCCATCGTCTGATGCTCAACGCGAAACCTTGCTCCGCCGCATCGCGCTCGATCTCGTCGGCCTGCCGCCCACGCTCGACGATCTCGATACGTTCCTGAACGATAGCAGTCCCGGCGCGTTCGAAAAGCAAATCGACCGCCTGCTCGCCAGTCCGCACTTCGGCGAGAAGTGGGCGCGCTGGTGGCTCGACGTCTGCGGCTATGCCGACAGCGACGGCTACCTCTCCGACTTTCTCCGCCCCAACGCGTGGCGCTATCGCCAGTGGGTCGTCGACGCATTTAACGCGAACCTGCCTTTCGACGACTTCACTGTCCAACAACTTGCCGGCGATCTGCTGCCGAACGCGACCGTGCAACAGCGCATGGGCACCGGTTTCCTGCGCAACACGCTGAACAACCGCGAAGGCGGCGCCGACCTCGAAGAATTTCGCAACAAACAGATTGTCGCGCGCACCAGCATGGTCGGCACAGCGTGGCTGGGACTTACCGTCGGCTGCGCCGAATGCCACAACCACAAGTTCGATCCCATTTCGCAAAAGGAATTCTACGAACTCTACGCGTTCTTCAACACGTCGGACGAAATCAACATCGATGCGCCGCTTGAAGGGGAACGTGAAAGATACGACCCCGCCAAGGCCGCTCACGACGCAAAGCGCCGTGAAATTCTTGCGCCGCTGCAATCCGATATCGACGCGCTTCAGGCCGAGTGGGAGCGCAAGATGCTCGAAGCCGTAAACAATCCCGAAACCGCCGATGCAACATGGGCGCGGCAATACGAAGTGCTCGGCCTCGTCTGGGGACAGAACTACGGCGAAGGCCAGCACGAAGGGATTCAGATCGTCAAGATTCCCGTTACCGAGCGCACGCAGGATCAGAAAGACCGTCTGCTCGATTATTTTCTCGGCTACGGCTCTCTCGTCAACGAAACGAAATGGGCGGAACTGAAACTCAATGACGTTCAAAAACAACTAGCCGAGCTCGCGAAGCAACTTCCACCGCTCTCTCGTGCGCCCGCCATGATGGAGTCGCACGAGCGCCGAAAAACGCACATCCACAAACGCGGCGATTTCCGCATTCACGGCGAGGAAGTGACACCCAACACGCCTGCGATTGCACCCGCGCTGAACGTCGATCACGCGGCCACCCGGCTCGATCTCGCGCGCTGGCTCGTGCGCCGCGACAATCCGCTCACCGCGCGCGTCGTCGTCAACCGGATTTGGCACGAGCTATTCGGGCGCGGACTGGTCCTCACCACCGACGACTTCGGCACGCGCGGCACGCCGCCGACGCACCCTGAACTGCTCGATTGGCTCGCCGTCGAATTCATGGAATCAGGATGGGACATGAAGCACATCCTGAAGACGATCGTGACATCGTCTACGTACCGCCAATCCTCGCACCGCCGCACCGAACTCGACGCGCGCGATCCCAACAACGAACTCCTGGCGCGGCAGTCGCGCAATCGATTGAGCGCCGAACTCGTTCGTGACAACGCCCTCGCCGCCAGCGGCCTGCTCAATGCGAAGATCGGCGGGCCCAGCGTCCGTCCGCCGCAACCCGACAGCGTCAGCATGGAAGGCTTCGACAACAAGTGGGTCGCGAGCGAAGGTGCGGACAAGTACCGCCGCGGCCTCTACACATTCATCCAGCGCACGTCGCCCTTCGGTCAATCCGTCACCTTCGATCTGCCCGACAACGGCCGCCCCTGCACGCGCCGCGAACGATCGAACACACCGCTGCAGGCGCTGAACCTCCTGAACGATCCGCTGTTCGTCGAATGCGCGCAATCCCTCGCGCAACGCGTCGAATCCAACGCGCTGCGCCGCATGCGCGAAGGGCACCCCGTCACGGTTAACGACTCTATCGACTATGCGTTCCGCATAGCGCTCGCGCGCACACCCAAACCCGCCGAACGCGAACGCCTCGCGCAGTACCTTGAAAAACAGGCTGCATCGTTTGCCCGCGATCCCGGCGCCGCGGCAACGCTCCTCGCAGCAGAATCGACCAACGCCGTAAACGATTCTATCGATCCCGCGGCGTGGAAGGCGCTCTGCAGTGTCATCCTCAATCTCGACGAATTCATCTCGAGGGAGTGACTCGTCGGAGGGTGGGTTTTCTAATCCGAAGCAGTCTGTGAATCGCATTCAAGACGCGCCAAATCACGATAGATAAGATCGCGCGTACCGGCGTTTGGCCTGGCGACGAATCGGGCGTGCGTGGACCGCCGTTACGAATGGATTATTCTAATCAATCCACTTGTCATGGCCGACGGGGCGTTTCGCCTGCTTTTCCGACTTTTCGCGCTCGCGCTCATGTTTGTGCAATAAATGGTCGATCGCGTGCAACATATGGTTCGCGCTGGTGTACTCATGGTGATCGGTGTGCGTTGCAGCCGTGTCCACGGACAACTCGAGCGCCGAGCGTGGAGCGCTCGTCCCCCCGTTCCTCCACAAAGCCAACTCCTCCAAGCGCCGGATGGATGGCTCGCTGACTCCGTATTTGAAGTCCGACTGCACAAGCTTGAGAAAGCTTTGGTAGTCGTCGCGGCCTACTACGGCCATGAAGTGGCCATTTCCGCAATCGCACAACTCGCCGGTGTGCTCGTGCGTATACTCTAGCGTGCGTCTCAGCAGCGTGGCCGTCAACCGGCGCGCGTACGCGACCGCGTCCTCTCCTCCGGTTTTCCTGTGGGCGCGCAGATTCGCAATGACGATCGAACACAATGCGAAGGGCTCCTCCCGGAAGAGCAGATGGTTCACGCGGCGTTTGAGATAGTCAAGACCCATGAAATCGGTAACGGGGTCGTTCAAATTGGCGTTCTGACGAACGCGTTGAACAGCTTGAAGCTGCGCCACGAGCTGTTCCAGCGTGTACGGCTTCGAAAGAAACGAATCGGCGCCCTGCTCAAGCGCATAGGCAATCTCGCGCTTTCCGCCCACCGATGACTCGAAAATGATCCCCGCCTTGTATACGAGCGGGTCCTTTCGAATGTCTCTACACAGTTGAAATCCCAAGCCGTCCCCAAGCATGACGTCCAGAAGAATAATGTCGGGATTGATGGACTTCGTTCGCTCCAGTCCGCCGTTCATCGTAGGATGCGCGAAAACCTCGAACCCCGCCCTGCTCAGATGGCTGGCGGCCAGCTTCGTCAGGGTCTGATCGTCGTCGATGATTAGAATTCTCGTCATGGCGAATCCCCGTCGTGCCGCGGCCCCATCGGTCGGCACAGCGTAAAGCAAAATGCCGCTCCCCCACCCGGATTCTGCTCGGCCCAGATGCGCCCGCCGTGGTGCTCAACAATCTTCCTGCACGTAGCCAGACCGATCCCATGGCCAGGGCGTTGGGATGCGTTCTCGCCCCGCTTAAATAGTGTGAACAAATCCGAGGCGGCTTTCGCATCGACGCCCAACCCGTTGTCCCGGATTCGAATCTCCCATTCGTCCGCACGGGTAATGGCTTCTATGTGAATCGCCAACGACGCGGCGCCTCTGAACTTCAACGCGTTGTTCAACAGGTTTTCGAATACGTCGACCATAAGCCAATAGTCGCAATACACTATTGGCAACTGGTGAAGCCGGATCGAGGCCCCCGCCTGCTCGATCACGGTGTCCAGTTCCTCTATCACCGCTCGAACCACGTCTTCCAGCGATACCCACACGCAGTCGAGACCATCCTTGCCGACGCGTGCGAATTCGAGCAGTCGTTCCAGCAGACACTGCATCCTTTCGACGTTGTAGATTGCCTGCCTTGCGAAGTGCGAGCAGATGTCGTCGACCGATCCTTGCTGGCTGCACGCTTCGGTCTCGCACTTCCAATGTTGGCACTGTGCGAGCACGGTCTTCAGCGGCGCCTGCAAGTCGTGGGCGACGAGAAACGCAAACCGCTCCAACTCTTCGTTGCGTTCGCGAAGCTGCTCCGTGCGGGTCTGCACCCGCTGTTCGAGTTCGTCGATGACTTGCATGAGCGCGCGCCGCGTCGCGTTCACGTCGATGACGTAACGTAATGCGCGGGCCGCCAAATCGGCGGTCAACTCACGCTTGTTCAGCCAGTTGGATGCAATCCGCCATACGTCCGAGTTCTTTGTGTCCGGACTGGGTTCGACATCGGTCAGTATTACGACCGGGCGGGACCCCAGCGCATCCTTAAGTTGATCGATCTGGCTAGGCGGGGCGCCGGAAGCAAGCCGCTGGTCGATGAGGCAGGCGTCTATTCCGTTCTTGCTTATCTTGGCCGCGGCACGTGACAACGTTCTGCTGTAGCTCAGCCGGAATGCGCTGCCGCTGGCCCGCGTAACCAGCGACTCCAGCGTCCTGCGGAACGAACGGTCCGCATCCACCACGTGGATGTGTATCGGCTGCTCCGCCTTGCTGCGCTTCGAAACTGTGGCCGCCTTGCTCATTGCCAGAACTACCTGCGTTGAATTGCCCAACGCTCCTGTCGCAAAACACCCTCCAAATCCCGCCAGATGCGCTCCCAGCAAGCGCGGGGCTGTCCTGCCGGTCGATTTCGACGGTTCCGCGGCGTTCCACGTCCGGAAACTGACCCGGCCGGTGTTCGCTGAATTCCTTCGTGCGCCACTCTGCGGCAGCCCACACCGCGTGAGTATCGGACATACGCAGTCGAATCCTTCCGCGACAGCTAAACACGTCACCGACGATCCCAAGGCTTCCGGCCCTGCGTAATCGACGGTAGATGTTTGGTTTGCATATTCCGTTCCGTTCGGTCATGCGATTAGCGGAGCAGAATGTAAAGTATTGCGTTCCAATGAATTACGAAAACTAAGCTGATCGTAGCGCGCCCAAAGACTCTCGCAAAGTCTCCCGCCATTAGTAAAGAAACTGAACATGTGATATGTAAGTATTCTGTACATATTGGCGATGTAAACACGGATACACAGGTGCCACAGAGTCCGCCATCACGGTCTCGACGAAAATTCTGATTCGGAGTAGAATCCCATCCTCGGTCTGTTGCTGGAAACGGGCATGAACGTTGAGACAGTGCTGCGATGCCATTTGACGCCGAACTAGCCATACGCCTCCAACGTGTTGTTGCGTCCGCGTTCGCGGAGGTGAAGGGCCTCGCCGAGACGCGTATGTTCGGCGGATTTGGCTACCTGCTCAACGGCAACATGTGCGTAGGCATTCACAAAGACACGCTGATGATTCGCGTCGGCAATGACGCGGCGGAAGAGCTCGTCAAGGAAAAGCACGTCCGCCCGATGGACCTTACCGGCCGCGTGATGAAAGGCTGGGCAACGATCGAACCAGAGGCCATGCGCGACGACAAATCGCTCCAACGCTTCTGCAAACTCGCGATCGATTTCGTCCGCGAACTGCCGCCAAAGAAGAAGGACAAGAAATGAATCCTGCACACTTCCACGCCATCCAATCCCGGCGCGATTTCTTCCGCAACTGCGCGGGCGGCATCGGCACGATTGCTCTGTGGAGCTTGCTGGCGCAGGAAGGCCGCGCTGCTGAGGCGGGGTTAGGTGCGATTCGGCCTAATTTTGCCCCGCGCGCCAAGAACGTTATTTTTCTGTTCATGGCAGGTGCGCCGTCGCAGGTTGACCTTGTCGATCCCAAACCCGCGATGCAGAAGTACCACGGCCAGCCGGTACCCGCGCACATGCTCGAAGGCCTCAACGATGTCGTGATCAAGAACAGCGCAACCGTCTTCGCCAGCCCGCGCACGTTCCAACGGTATGGCGAATCCGGCATGGACTTCTCCGACTTCCTCCCGTACACGGGCAGCATCGCCGACGAACTCTGCATGGTCCGCTCGATGCACACCGACGTGAACGAGCACCATTCCGCGCAACTTGTCATGAACTGCGGCGTGCCCATGCTCGGACATCCATGCATGGGGTCCTGGGTGTCCTACGGATTGGGAAGCGAATGCAACAACCTGCCCGGCTTCGTCGTGCTCACGTCATCATCCGGCAAGGGTATTGACGGTGGCAGTTCTCTCTGGTCCAACGGATTCCTCCCGTCCGAATACCGCGGCGTGACGTTCCGCTCCAGCGGAGATCCCGTGCTCTTTCTCTCGAACCCGCCCGGTATCTCGAACGAGACCCAACGCGCGCGGCTCGATGCCATGCGCGATCTTAACGATCTCCATCACGCCGACACGGGCGACTACGAGATCGCGTCGCGCATTGCGTCGTACGAACTTGCGTTCCGCATGCAGATGGCCGCGCCCGAACTGCTCGACTTCTCCGGCGAATCCGCCGAGACCCGCGCCCTCTATGGCCTCGATGACGAGACGACGCGCCCGTACGGCACCAACTGCCTGCTCGCCCGCCGCATGGTCGAACGCGGCGTTCGCTTTGTGCAGCTCTACCACTCGACGTGGGACGACCACTCCGACCTCAACGCGAACCTGCAGAAAAACTGCGCCATGACCGACCGTCCCACCATGGCGCTCATCACCGACCTAAAACGCCGCGGCCTGCTCGATGAAACCCTCGTCGTCTGGGGCGGCGAATTCGGCCGCACCCCGATGAACGAAGTCCGCCGCGGCAACATCGCCGGCCGCGAAGGCCGCGACCACCACCCCTACGCCTTCACCATGTGGCTCGCCGGCGGCGGCATCAAATCCGGCGCCATCATCGGCGAAACCGACGAACTCGGCTACCACATCACCAAGGACCCCATCCACGTCCACGACCTCCAAGCCACGATATTGCATTGCTTGGGAATCGATCACACGAAGTTGACCTACCGCCACCAGGGCAGAGACTTCAGACTCACCGATGTTGCGGGGAATGTGGTGGCCAAGCTGCTCGCGTAGTGTAGTATTTTACACGATAGGACGGGCTGGCTACACGATCAATTCTTATCTGGAGACCTTTTTAATGCCTTCTGATTCTGCGCAGCGCAAAGCGCTGGAATTTTTCGCAAGGTTTTTGCAGTCACAGGAAGCTTTCTCTAAACAGGACTTCTCCAAGGCGACTGGATGGTCGGGTAACACGCTGAAAACGCATTGGTCTAAACAATTCAAACCATTCGTAATTCCTATCGGGTCAGGCCAATACCGTGTGAGCGTAAGTTTTCGTCCCTATGCGAATTGGAAGCGCTTCCAACGCCACGTCTCGCAGTCTCGGCCGGTCGCTGCCGACTATAAGCGTATCGAATTTGACAACGTCGTCATATATGAATTCTTCATGCCCCTTACTAATGAAACACCCTTGCGAACGACACTTGACGCCCTCTTTTTCAGAGACAATGTATCTGCCAAATTACGAGCCATCGGTGTTACCAGACTTTCCCGTCAGGTAAGCATTAGAGATGGAGAATCGCAGTCGGCGTATTTAGAGCGAATATGTAATTGGATTGATGACCACTTCGGTGGTTACTCGATTTATCATGTCAATGGAAGATTCAGGGCATCGAAACTTTTAACGAGGGAAGAAGCTGCGGAGATTGAGAAGATGGGGCAGCGATACCTTATCGACGAGACAACGGCCGTTTCAAGATTCATATTTCCGTGTAAAGATACAAATGAAGCCGATTTGGTGCGGTATTTCTTCGATGCACTTTTCGCACAAAGCATAATCCAACTGGTGAACGCCGAAGATGAGATTTGGATGGTGGAGAGTGGGATGAAGAGCCGCGTGCATATTTGGCGCGTTCCCTGATCCCAAAGTCAATGCTGTCAGTCAAAAAATGTGCTTTGGCTTCTCATACGCGACCATAAACTCGCGTTTGCAGAAGTACCTCGGAATGCGAATAATAGATCTCGCTCTATTTTGGAGGAGTGGCTGTGGAATTCCCAAAACGAATCACACTCGATCCCGCCGTCATGGGCGGCAAACCCTGCATCCGCGGCATGCGCGTTACCGTGGGCGCAATAGTCGGTCTGATGGCATCAGGCCATACCACGGAAGAAATCCTCGAAGCCTATCCGTATCTTGAACCAGAAGACATAGCCACCGCCATCGATCATAAGGCGACGCCTTCGTTTTGAATCGGTATCCTCTTCTGCCAACCTCTGGTACAATCCACGGCATCTACTCCCCGACGGACTTGCCGAAAGGCCTCTGGCGGGGTTCTGTCTTTAGGGGCCGCCTTGCGAACCCCCAACAAATAATCTATTTTCGTTGTATGGCAACAAGCATCGAACACCTAGCCGAAGAAGCGATGGCGCTTCCCGCGGAGTTACGGGCGAGATTGGCGGATATCCACGTTGGAAGTCTGGATGACGCCGAACTGGGCGACATCGACATGGTTTGGTTGCAAGAGGCCAAACACCGCCGCGACGATGTCCGGGCTGTCCGCGTCACGACCATTCCAGGTAATGAGGTCCTCCGCAAGGTGCGCGACTCGCCGCGCTGATGTGCTACGAGTTTCATCCGGAAGCGCTGGCGGAATACGGCAAAGCAACCGCGTACTATGGAGAGCATGGTCGAACGCTTGCCGATCGGTTCGTTGACTCCGTCGAAGATGCAATCCAGCGACGCAAACGAGGAGGGCTCCGCATGCATTGCCTACTCGTCGTTGTCTTCACGACATGCACGATCATTGGCGCCGATTCGGAGCCGACGAATGCAACAACGCACTCGCGGCTTCCCAATGTGCTCATCATTGGCGATTCCATTTCCATCGGGTACACGCCGTACGTCGAGGCTGTTCTCGAGGGTAAGGCGGTTGTCGTGCACAACGAAGGCAACGCCGCGCATTCGGGGAACGGTCTGGTAAAGCTGGATGCGTGGCTTGGCGACACCGAGTGGGACGTAATTCACTTCAACCACGGGCTGCACGATCTGAAGTACGTCGACGATTCCGGAAAGAACGTCGAGTCGAAGGAGCTTGGGCACATTCAGGTGCCGCTCGATCAATACGAGAAGAACCTTGACGCCATTGTGACGCGCCTGAAGCAAACTCGGGCCAAGCTGATCTTCGCGACCACGACGCCTTTTCCGGACAAACCTTCCGGCCCGCTTCGGGAGGTTGCCGACTGCGAACGCTACAACGCGGTCGCGCTTGCCGTCATGAAACGCCACAAGATTCCGGTGAACGACCTGTATGCGTTTGCGCTTCCCCGGCTCGCGGAACTTCAACGCCCGAATAACGTGCACTTCACCGATGAAGGCTCCGAAGTGCTCGGCGGAGAAGTAGCGCGCCGGATCGAATCGGCGCTGGCGACGGCCAGCCGGCAGACTCGTCCCAAGCACGAGTCGATACGCGGCCCGGGCAAATAGCTGACACGCAGGCGCTTGACTCGTTCGCGCTTGCGCGAAGCGCCAACGGCTTTCCCCACGCGTCGCACAGATTTCGCGAAAAACCAGCTCGCTGGTTCCCGTTATGCGAACCCGCGCGCGAACAGTTCCCGCAGGCCGATAATCGTCTTCGCATCGACAAATTCGCAGCGGTCGAGCATTTGCCTGCATCGATCGAAGGTCAATTCAACGATTTCGACGCGTTCGTCCTGTTCAAGGTTTTGCTCGGTTTTTTCCAGATCGAACGCGAGAAAGATGTGGTCCAATTCGCTGGTAAACCCCGGCGAACAATGGCACGACGCCACGTGGACCAGACGTCCCGCGCGGTAGCCGATCTCTTCTTCCAGTTCGACCGCCGCGCGCCGCTCCTTCGAGTCGCCCGGTTCGAGGCGGCCCGCCGGTATTTCGAGCACTTCCTTCTCCACGGCGATGCGATACTGCCGCACGAACATTACACTGTTTGCGAACACCGGCACCACGCCCACGCCGCCGCCGTGCACAATAATCTCGCGGTGCGCGACCGTGCCGTCGTCCAATTTCGCCTGGCCGACTTTCAGGTCGAATATTTTTCCCTTGTACTTCGTTTCGCAATGTAACCACGTCTCGTTCACGTCGTCTATCCCTACTACTTAGCCCACGTCGTTGCAGTGCCGGAAAGCATACACTAAAATGCATTCATGGTTGAGATGAGTAAAATCGAGGCGTTTGTGCGCAGGTTGGTGGACGAGTACGAGCCGGAAAAGGTGATCCTGTTTGGATCGTATGCTTACGGCGATCCGCGAGATGGGTCCGATGTGGATTTGCTTGTTGTCATGAACACTTCGGATCCACCGGCGATGAAAGCTGTCGAAATGCTTCGCTCCCTGCGCCCGCGTTTTTCGATTGACCTCATTGTGCGGACGCCGGAACAAGTTGTCCAAAGGCTCGCGTGGGACGACTTCTTTCTGCAGGACATTTTCGAGAAAGGAAAGGTTTTGCATGAATCCGCTCACGTTCGAGTGGATTGAAAAGGCGGAGGGCGATTACGCAGTCGCCAGCCGCGAAATGCGCGCCCGCCGAAACCCAAACTACGATGCGGTCTGTTTCCATTCCCAGCAGTGCGCGGAGAAGTATCTCAAGGCGATACTTCATTGGAGAAGAATTCGATTCGAAAAGACGCACAATTTGATCGTGCTATTGGATCAGGTATTGCCTGTCGCCCCGCTGCTCGAACCGTTCCGCGATTCGATGAGCGATCTAACTGAGTTCGCTGTCATGTTCCGCTACCCTGGCGATTCGGCGACGAAGGACATGGCGCGCGACGCGTTGAAGAAATGCAGAGCGATTCGGTCGGTTGCGCGATCGGAGCTTGGGCTGCCTGAATCGCAGTAACGCTGCGAATACTTACACTGAAGCGGCCAGCGCGCGCCTTTCCAGCTTTTTGCGTTCTTCCAGGTCGAGGACGATCTTGCGCATGCGGATGGATTTGGGCGTGACTTCGACGAGTTCGTCGTTGCCGATCCATTCGAGGGCGGTATCGAGCGTGTGGGTGCGGGGGACGTCGAGCTGTACTTCGTGGTCCTTGCCCGCGGCGCGGTGGTTGGTGAGCGCTTTCCGCTTGGTCGGGTTGCACGGCAGATCGCCGGGCCGCGAGTTTTCGCCGACGACCATGCCCGCGTAGATCGGGTCCATCGGCTTGATGAAGAGCAATCCGCGCTGCTGCAAGTTCGCGAGACTATAACTCGTTGCTTCGCCGCTGTCGGTGCTGTAGAGCGAGCCGCGCTGGCGCGACACGACTTCGCCGCACCAGGGACCGTAGCCGCTGAAGCGCGACGCCATGATGCCGAGGCCGCGCGTGTCGGTGAGGAACTCGTTGCGGTAGCCGATGAGGCCGCGCGTGGGGATCGTGAATTCGAGACGCAGCATGCCCGTACCGGTGTTGTGCATGGACGTGAGTTCGCCCTTGCGTTTGGCGACCTTTTCGATCACGACGCCCTGGTATTCGAGCGGCACGTCGATAAGGAGTTCTTCCATAGGTTCGAGGAGTTTTCCGTTCGCGTCCGTGTGCGTGATGATCTCCGGAGCGGACACGCAGAGCTCCATGCCTTCGCGGCGCATCTCCTCGATGAGAATCGCGAGGTGCAGTTCGCCGCGCCCGCTGACTTTCACGCCGTCCGCGCGATCGATGTCTTCGACGCGCAACGCGACGTTCGTGCGCAGCTCGCGCGCGAGGCGATCGCGGATTTGGCGAATCGTCACCGCGCGGCCTTCCTTGCCGGCGAGCGGACCGCTGTTCACGAGGAACAGCATCGACACCGTTGGCTCCTCGATCTCGAGTGGCGGCAGCGCGGACCGGTTGTAGTCGATCGCCGCGAAGGTGTCGCCGATCATGATTTCCTTTGGTCCCGCGATCCACACGATGTCGCCGGCGGACACAGTATCCGCATCGACCATGTCGAGCCCGCGCGTGACCCAGAGGTGCGTGGCGCGCTCTTCCTGCGTCTCGACGACTTCCCAGCCTTCGCTCTTGTTGTATCCCTTCCATCGCGTGGAAATGCGCTGGAAGCTCGGGCCTTTGCGCAGCGCGCCCTGCAACACCTTGCCGCAGCCTACGCGCCCGATGTGATCGCGCCACGCGAGCGTACTGACCTGCATCAGGAAGGGCGATTCCGTATCCACGATGGGGGCAGGGACCTTTTCGATAATGGTCTCGAACAGCGCCGCCATGCCTTCGCGCTCGTCCGCGTCGAGGTCGCGCACCATCCAGCCGTGCAGACCGGAACCATAGAGCGCCGTGAAGTCCGCCTGCTCGTCGTTCGCGCCGAGTTCAATGAACAGATCGAAGGTCTTGTGCAACGCGTCGGTGGGGTTCGCATTCGGGCGGTCCACCTTGTTCACGATGACGATCGGCTTCAGACCCAGTCTCAGCGCGCGCATCAAGACGTAACGCGTCTGCGGCATGGGGCCTTCGTTCGCGTCTACGAGGAGGAGCACCGAATCCACCATCGACAGCACGCGCTCGACCTCGCCGGAGAAGTCCGCGTGACCGGGGGTGTCGATGATGTTAATGAGGTAGTCGCCCCACTCGACGCTGCAATGCTTGGCGCGGATGGTGATGCCGCGCTCCCGCTCGAGTTCGTTGCTGTCCATCACGCGCTCAGCCACCCGCGCGTTCTCGCGGAAGGTGTGCGCCGCCCGGAAGATCGAGTCGATGAGGGTCGTCTTCCCGTGGTCGATGTGGGCGATGATGGCTACGTTTCGGATGTTCGCTGCGCTTCGCATGGGTCGTTGTACTGCCTGTTTCGGGTCGAATTTCGTACTTGGAGCAAACGGGTGATTTTACACATCTCCCCGTTAGCGCGCAATGTTCGGTTTTGCGCGGCGTGGAAAGACGGGCCCAGAGCACCACTTTTTCCCCTCCACTCGCCAAAGCGGCCGAGCTGCAGAGGACGGGTCAAGAGCGCATTCCAAAGCGGAAATTCCGGGACGCGAATCCAGGGCCGAGTTGCTTGAACCTTTCAGGTTTATTGTACTGGTGGCGCCGGGTACTTCCTCCTGTCGGGCTGGTTACCGGCCTTCACACCTTAGCCCACGGCGTTGCACTCGGAATACCGGGAATCGGGCATCGGGCACCGGCAGGCGCATACACGCCCTCCCGCGACACGTCACAGTGGCGTTTGGGAAACGAGGGTAACACGGTTGACAAAAGGTGTGGCTGGACGGGATTCCTGCTGCGTGCGTGCCAAATGGATGCGAATCCATGGACCGAATGGACTGGATAGACAGGATGGACGGCATTTAGAGCAATTCGAGTTTGAGCACGCGGCGCAGGCGAGTGTGAAACGCTCTAATACGAACGCCGACAATCGATTACGAGCACGATTGCAGACACGAGAAAACCGCGGCACGCGTCTATTTGACGCGCAAGTAAGAGACGAGGGCGTATGCAACTTTGGGGCGCTCGCGAAGGAATAGCTTGCGATATACGTAGCGGTTGCCTATAGTAGACCTCATCCTATAGAGGATATGGTCTAAACCATGAGTTTCGGTGATTGCGCCTGTTCTGGGAACACGCTGGATCGGTTTGTCCGGCCGTCGGTAATGGCGGTGTTGGCGCGGCATCCGCGCGGACTCCACGGTTATCTCATCGCGCAACACTTGCGCGGGGTGGCAATTTTCGCGGAGTGTTTGCCGGATACGACCGGCTTGTACCGTGTGCTGAAGTCTATGGAGACGGAGGGTTACCTGGCCGCGGATTGGGACCTGGAAGGTAGCGGTCCGGCGCGCCGAGTGTATACCCTTACGGAATCCGGGCGGGAATGCCTGCGGCAATGGGTCGCAACGCTCGACCGTTACGCGGCGAATCTGGTGCAAACGAGGGCGTACATCGAGCAGAGTCTGCAGCGGGATGCAGGCGCCGCGAAGACGTAGTGGTCCACGCCCGGTTGGAAATGTTGGTATGGCGGAAGCGGGGACAGCCGCGGGCGCGGTGAAAGTCCCCGGCGCCTGGCCTTATTCTAAGCGGAATGGATCGGTAGGCTTGATTTTTGCACCCGGGCTGGGGTGCGCAGTAACGATTTGGTAACAACGGAGTGGGAAACATGAGAAGTAGAGGTTTTACGTTGATTGAGTTGCTTGTGGTGATCGCGATCATCGCGATCCTTGCCGCGATTTTGTTGCCTGCGCTGGCGCGGGCGAGAGAGGCGGCGCGGCGGGCGAGCTGCCAGAACAATCTCAAGCAGATGGGCATTGTGTTCAAAATGTACTCGGGCGAGTCGCGGGGCGAGCGTTTCCCGCAGATGCACGGCGATCAACCGTGGGGCAACGCGCTGCCGGCGAGTTGCGAAGGCGCTCAGAACCGGGCAAGCCTGGCGCCAAAGGTTTCCGCCATCTACCCCGAGTATCTTTCCGACATGAATGTCCTCGTTTGTCCGTCCGATCCGGAGGGAGGTGACGATAACCCGTTGCTGATCGCGACGAGCGTAATCGGGCAGGCTTGTCCGTACGCGGGCCAAGCTTCCCGGGCTGACCAGAGCTACATCTATTACGGCTACTTGCTGGATAAGGTTTCCGAGGGCAGCCCGTCATTCAATGTCAGCGCGTTTGGGATGCCGTCCGCGGTCGTTTCGACGCAGATGGCGTATATCATGGCGACGCTCTCGTACTTCCCGCCAACCTTTACCGGGCCCTTGGGCGACTTCGACGCATCCAATGACCGGCCGCTCGATCAGGACATCGACAATGCGGCGACGTACGCGCTGTTCGCCGGTTTCTCGGCGCCGGCGGGCGTCGGGTTCGGCAACGGGGGAGGCACGGACATCAAACGGTTGCGGGAGGGTGTGGAGCGATTCACGATCACGGACATCAACAACCCGGCCGGCAGCGCGCTCGCGCAATCCACCGTTCCGGTGATGTGGGACGTGGTAACGACGGCAACGACGCAGACATCGCAGTTTAACCACATTCCGGGCGGCGCGAACACGATGTACATGGACGGTCATGTGCAGTTCAACAAGTATCCGAACAATTTCCCGGCATCGGAATCGTTTGCCACATTGGGTAATTTGTTCGATCTTGGGGCACCGTAACGGAGATGGTCATTCGTAAGACCATGAAATCGACAAAGGTTTTTGCCGTGTGTATCGGTGTGATCGCCGGGTGTGCGACGTTGAAGGACCCGCCGAACGGCGTGACGGACATTCGCGGCAATCTCATCGGCGATCACACGCGCACATACATGGACATCGTGCAGGCCGCGGTGCGTGCCGAGGGAACCGATTTTGCGTTCTCGGTCGAGACTGTGTCGCGCATGCCGAGTCCGGCGGAATTCGCGGGCGGCAAGCGCGTGGACTTCATTTGGTTTGTCGACGCCGACCGCAACACGAAAACCGGCCAAAACGAAACGGGCAACGACTACAACATTCACCTGTACATGGACGCGGCGGGATGGAACATCATGGTCATTCCCGTCTCCGAACTGGCGTCGGCGCACGGGAATTTGCCCCGCGCCGACAGTTGCCGATATACGATCGACGGCACGACATTGACGGTATATGTGCCGCAGCGCACGTTCCCCGACGCCCATTTCGACTGGTGGGCGTGGTCCATGACCGGCAACGCGCCCGATTGGCCACCGTACACGGAGAATCCCGTGACGAAGCGGACCTCGACTCGCTGAGAGGACTTTCAGTCCATGCGGCTCATTGTCGTAGGCGGATTTCTTGGCGCGGGCAAGACAACCTTGCTCGCGGAGGCGGCGAGGCGTCTCGCCCGGCGCGGGCATTCCGTGGGCTTGATTACGAACGATCAAGTCCCCGATTTGGTCGATACCGCCGTACTGACGCATACCGGTGCGGCGGTGCGCGAAGTCGCGGGCAGTTGTTTTTGCTGCAACTTCAAGGGGTTTCTCGACGCAGTGCGGTCGCTCGAAGAAACGGGCGCGGATTGCATTGTGGCGGAGCCGGTCGGCAGTTGCACGGACCTTTCCGCGACGATACTGCAGCCCCTGAAGGAGAAGTACCCGCAGTACGCGTTGGCGCCCTTGAGCGTGCTGGTCGATCCGCAACGCGTGCGCGCGGTGTTTCAAAACGAGCGATCGATGCTGGACCCCGACGCTGCGTACATCCTGCGCGTGCAATTGGAGGAAGCCGACCAAGTCGCGCTGAGCAAGTGCGACACGCTGAGCGATGCGGAGCGCGACGTAATGCTAGCCTACCTTCGGCAGGAATTTCCGCATGCGCCGGCGCGCGCGCTTTCCACGAGATCAGGCGACGGTATCGACGCTTGGATTGACGACATGTGCCGCGAATCAAAATCGGGCACGCGCGTTGTCAACGTCGATTACGATCGGTACGCCCATGGCGAAGCGGTATTGGGTTGGCTCAACGCGGTGGCGTCACTGCGGTGGATCGGCGGGCTCGAACCCGATTGGAAGGAATTCGTGAACGGATTGTTCGCCGAGTTGCAGCGCGAACTGCGCGAGAAACGTTGCGAAGTCGGGCATGTGAAGGCGCTGCTGGATACGACCGATGGCCGGATTGCGGCGAACCTGACGGGACTGAACAACGCGTTTGACGCGAATGCGGACGGAGCGTTGAGCCGCTTGAACGCGACGCTCATCATGAATGCGCGCGTTCAGATTGCGCCCGATGGCATCGACGTCATCTTTCGCGACGCGCTCAAGCGCGCGTCGTACGCGCGGGTCGCGCCGACGATAACCGCGTTTCACTGCATCAGCCCGGGCCGTCCCGTGCCGACGTATCGGTACGGCAACGTCGTCGGGTAGCCGAAACTGCCCGGTCTTCGATACAGCGTGTCACCAAGGTCCCGTACCGACGAATGCGTGGCGTAATGGGTGCACGAATAGTTCGTGGGCCTGGCGCAGTTCGCGCAGGCCGTTTTCGGGTTTGAAGAATAGCAGCGTCTCCTCGACACCGAAAAACGTGCCGGCCGCCAGCGCGGTGTTCTGGTCTTCCGGCGTGCCTTTGGCCCCGGGCGGATACACCATTGGCCGGGACCAGTAAGTAAATCCCCAGCCATAATTCGAGACATAGGTGCATGGCGCGGACTGCGGCACGGGGCCGCCAAGCGTATTGCCCGCAAACTGCGACTTGCGCAGCGTCGCGATGCCGTAGTTCTTCGCGGCGTGGTAACCCGCGACCCAGGGCACATCGCGATCGAGGATCCCCAACGCGCCGGGCACGACGCCGGCGAGATTCGCCGCGCCGTCGGCGCCGCGACTCGCGTCGATTTCCAATACCTGTGCCGCGCCCTTATCGTCGGGCCACGCGTAGTGTGTGAGCAGGTCGGGCGATTCTCCGTCCGCGTCCTTTTCATTCGGGAGCGTCTTGTGCGAGTGGGCCACGACAATTTCGCCCATCCGCACCGCGCGCACCGACCGATCCGCCGTGAAGTGCATCGTCGACGACACGTGGATGTACGGCGTGACGGCGTAGAACGTGTAGGTAATCGAAACCGTTACGTCGCGATAATGCTGCAACGGCCCCCACCGATGGTACCGTGTGACGAGCGGGCCTTTCTCGAGTTTTTGGTTCGGCGGCAATTTCCAGTCGTAATCGTGGTCCCAATTCTTTGGCGGGCTCCACACGTCAACGCCGAAGTGGATTGGCACCGAGTGATAGAACAGGTCCTCCGATTCGGGCCTGCCCGCGAGCCGCGCGCGAAGAATGGCCCCTGACTCCGGATCGAGTTGAACATGGTAAAACGCGTTCCGAATTGTCAAGCCGGGCGCATCGCCTTCGATGTGGAGGCCTTCTGCAATCGATTCGGCGGCGGGAAGGCCGGCAACTTCTGTTGATTCGCCTCGTGCACCCCAAAAGATTTTGTGCGTAACCGCGCCGCTAGCGGGACAATCCACAAAGAAAACGACGTTCGCGCTTCGCGCCGATGCCGGTGTCTCGCCGTTTTCCTCGGGCGCGTGATCCGCGATGACTTCGCCGAGCACCTGAAATGGCACGAGCGTCCCACGCGATTTGGACTCCATGCGAACGACACGGATTTCGTCAGCGGAGATATCTGTTTTCCCGGCGGGCACGCTTAACGTAATCTCGGCCGGTTCCTGCGTGCGGGCCCTGCCGATGGATTCGGCAAGGACATAGTCGTATTCGAACGCGAAGTATTTCCCCCAGCCGCCGACGTCCACCGCGGTAGGGCCCGCGTACGCCGCTCCGGCGCATAGCGCGACGCCAATCGCCAACCTGCACATATCGTGTTCTCCGCTGTACCCGGCGGGAATACGATGCGCTTCCTTTCGGGTATGCATGCGGGGCATTATGAACAATCACGCCCGGAGGACATAACATGGCGATGTTGGGCAGGCGGAAAGTGTTCATCGGCGCGGTTCTGTTTCTGGTCATTGCGGCTGGGGCCGCTTACGGCGTACTTGCTTATTATCCCGAGGCCGGGTTGGCGCTCGTGCGCATGCAGTACGAGCGCGCGAGTGGGGTGACGGCGAAGAGCACCGTCGTCGACGGATACACCTATCCGTATTACGAGGGCGGGTCGGGCGAGCCGCTGGTCATGATTCACGGATTCGGGGACAGCAAGGTTTCGTTTGTGCAGTGCGCGAAATGGCTGGCGCCGAAGTACCGCGTGATACTTCCGGAGGTGCCGGGGTTCGGCGATACGGAGCGCGACGAGAAGCTCAAGTACGACACGCGATCGCAGGCGGAGCGCTTCCACAAATTCTTCCACGAGATTGGACTGGAGAAGTTCCACATCGCCGGGAACTCGATGGGAGGACACATCACCGCATCGTACGCGCTGTTGTATCCGGAGGACGTATTGAGCGTGATCCTAATCGACGCTTCCGGAATGAAGATCAAGGAAGGCGAGCCGTACAAGGACGCGGAGAAACCGGCGGGAACGCCGGCCGAATTTGACGCGTATATGGACCAATTGTTCGTGAAGAAACCCGCGATTCCCGATTCGTTCAAGCGATATTTCATCAAACAGGCGGGAAAGAATTTTGCGTGGCAGAACCGGATTCGCGCGGACATCCGGACCGGCCCGGACATCTATCTCAACGATCGCATTGCGAATATCAAGGCGCCGACACTCGTTCTCTGGGGAGACAAAGACCAACTGATTGAGTTGGGCGTAGGCGAGGCGTAC
The DNA here is from genome assembly GCA_013359265.1 of Candidatus Hydrogenedentota bacterium. NCBI lineage: Bacteria > Pseudomonadati > Candidatus Hydrogenedentota > Candidatus Hydrogenedentota bacterium. The sequence continues at coordinate 228,856 of JABWCD010000002.1, read as the reverse complement.
CACGCGGCCATTGCCGGGTCCGAGTTTGTCGTGTTCAAGGACTGCGGGCATTCGCCGCAATACGAGCGCCCGCAGGAAACGGCGGAGGCGATCTTGGCGTTCTTGAGCTACAGGTAGCGGCAATGAAGTTGGCTGCGTTGGCGTTTGCGGCATTCGCGTCGATCGCGGCGGCGCAGTCATTCAACGAATCGCTGCGGTTCGAGTTGGAGACGTACCAGGTCCTCGATGCGCGCACGGACCTTCGCGGGAAAGTGTTGCCGCGCAAGAACGCCTTGCCCGCCGGAACCATCGTTCGTGTTTCCGCGGCGGGAATAGCATCCTGCGAATCTGTGTGGGAATCGGAGCTTACACTCGGCGAAGGCGGCGCTGCGCAGTTCGCAATACCGGTTGCGACGTTGCCCGGCGGGTACTACACGCTCACGGGCAAACTCGGGAACGAATCCGTGCCGCAATCGGGCCCGGTGTTTTGCGTGCGCCAACTGCGCGACGGCGCGCCGGCCCTTCACTCGTTGACGAAGGACGACTACCTCGCGTTTGTGGTTGCCGCGGTGAAGCGGCTTGCCGAGCACCAATCGTTGCGTCTCGGCAATGCGCCGGACGGTGCGCTGTTTTTCACTGTTACACGTCCGGTATATCGCAGTTACCGATCGATTGGATACAAGCGGCCGGACGGCACCTTCGAAAACTACTGGTTCCCAGAGGCGCCGATGGACTTTCCGCCGTTCGCGGCGGACTTCGATCTGTGGACGCTTCTCGATCGCTTGAGCGAAGCAACCGGCGACGAAACGTACCGCGATTGGGTGACGGGCATGGCGGACGCATTCAGGCGCATCGGCTTCGACCCGAAGAACGGTCTCGGGTATTTCGGAGTGGAAGCGGGGCTCGACGCGCGCAATGCAGGCGTCATGTCGATGAAGCCGGGAGTCGAGCAGGCGCAGTTCAAGCCGATGAACGTGGGCAACGATCCACGCCTACCCGTGGATCGCATGTGGAAACACGCGCCGGACGAAATGCACCGCATGTGCCGCGCGATGTTCTACGGTCTGATTACCGACCCCGATTCGTTCGATTACAACCGCTTCTGCCATTACAACTGGAACGACGCGGACAAAAAGCACGCGCTCGAACGCAACCCGGCGCATTGCGCGTTCGAGTCCGTGGGCGCGCGCATGATTCACTGGTGGGCGGCGTGCTTCGCGCGCATGGGCGACGCCGATTGCCTCGGTTATGCGCAACGCATGGCGGACAAGTGGCGTACAGTGCAACACGCGGAGTCGGGACTCGTGCCCGATTTCTTCGGTGCGGTGGCATCGAACCCCGGCGCGCCGATGCCGCCTGGCGAGTGGGTTGAAGTGCGCGGCGCGGCGTTGGCCGCGGTGGCGTATCTGGACGCGGTGGCGGAGTTGCGCACACGCGACGGTGGCGAACCGTTGGCCAAGCAGCTCGCGGCGATGGCGGAGAAACTGGCGCTTGGTGTCGCGCGGCATTCGTACGACGGCGAGCGCAAGCTGTTCATCGAGCACCTTAAACTCGATGGAAAACCGTACGAGTCCGCCGCACGGTACACGTTTCACACGCAGGCGGAAAAAGACGAAGCGGTGAAGCGCGATCCGAAAATGGCGGAAGTTTCCGTGTACATGGGCACGGGTCTATTCCGCAATCCGTCGTACTGGGAGCATTGCGCGGGCACGTCCATCGTGTACGAGCTGGCGGAGGCCGCGCGCATTACGAAGAACGCCGAACTGATCGAGCGTTGCGGCCGCATCGTGGAAGATGCGCTTGCCGAATCGCGTGTGCAGCCCGGCGCGTTCACGGAGGACGGGCGTTGGACGTTCCGTGCGAGCGGCCACTACATCAAGGCGGCGATAGCGCTGCATCGTGCGACTAACGAGGCGAGATATGTTGACGCCGCGCGGGAATTCGCGGACCGCGAGATTGCGCGATTGAACCAGGTGGCGTACCCGGATTGGTGGCGTATGCCGGAACGCGCGACGCTGATCGATGCGCTGTTGTTGCTTTGCGAAATGGCCGAAAAGTAGACCGAACCCGATTTACTTCGTCGACGGCGGCTGCAACGGGCCTTTGTGCTTCCAGAGGCGGGTTTCGAGTTGGGGGAAGAGCTTGAGCGCGTTGTCGCGCAGGATTTGGCGGCCGATGCGGATGGCCTGGTCTTCGGTCAGTTGGCCGCGATCGACTTTTTCGCTGAGCGCGTCTGCGATGCAGCGGCGTCCGAATTCCGTTGCGCCGTAGATGCCCTCGACACTGCCGGTGTCCGCGCCGAACATGATGCGATCCGACGGCATGACCTCGAGCCACTCCTGGTACGCGCGCTTGGCCATGGTGTAGCTGATGGTTGGCAGCCAGCACGAATCGACCCAGACGTGCGAACCGTGCCGCATGAGGATGACGCCCGTCTCGCCGATCCACGGATAGCCGCCGTGAAAGAGAATGAACTTGGTTTTCGGGTTGGCCTGAATGAGATCGACGAGCAGCATCGGGTTTGACCCCTGGACGCGCGCGTCGCCGGTGTGAATCTGGAAGGGGAGTTCGTGTTTTGCGCTGAGTTCGACGAGCCGCCACATGATGAAGTCCTGGAAAGCGGTGATCTGCTCCGGCGTGAGTTCGCTGCGCACTTTGCCGAACACGGCCTCAGCCGCCTCGCGCGGTGCATTCTCGAAGCTTAACGACCGCTCGTACGCAATCGTCGTTTTTAGACAGACCGCGCCGGCAGCCTTCGCGTTCTCGAACATGCGATCCAACACGACGAGGTAATCGTCGAGCGTCTTCGTTGGCAGGCCTTCCTTCTTCGCGAACGCAAACGGGCTGTCATTCGGATTGTTGAACTCCGAGGGATTGAACCCGCGCGTGAGCGTGGTGACGTTGAACACCAGCACTTCGAACGGGTAGTACGTCTCGAATTTGAAACGCGCCCAGTAAGGGTCGTTGAACATCAGTTCGATATTGGCGCGTTCGGTGACGACGTGGTACACCCAACGCTGGTCCTTGTAGTTTTCGAAGATGCGGTTGTCGAGCGCCCGCGCCTGTCCCGGCGTGATTCGATCGAAGTCCACGTCGTAGAGGTCCTCGAACGCGGGCAGCATGTAGCGGTAAAAGCTCATGCCGCGGGAGTTGTCGAAATCGTCTTTCGCCTCGGCCCACCATTCGGGAAACGGTTGCTTCGGCGCGTAGGGGGTGAGTGGCGAGGACCATGAGTAGTAGCTGTTGCGCCAGACGCTGGCAAGGTTCGCGCCCCAGCCTTTGTCCGTTTCTGAAAAGATTGGCAGCGTCTCGAACGGCCACAGGTGATCGTGGGTGTCGATAATCGCGACCTTGTCGAGTTCAGTTTTGATGCGTGCGTATGAGTGTGATTGTGTGTGGCGCGCCGTTTGGCAACCCGATCCGATCGCCATAGCGCCAATTAGCAACGCCGCGAGCTGACGCCCCATCGCGCCTCCCTCAATAGCCGTGGTGCTCTTGCACTAACACACCGTCGATGCTGACTCGGTAGTCGTGCGGAAACAAACCGCCGAAATATTTCGGCCTCTCATGTTCGATCACGACCTCGTGTGTCTCCCGCTTGCCAACAACGAATTCGTACCGATTGACAAACTGCAAATTGAAGTGTGTCTTGAGCAGCCACGGGCTCTTCAATTGTAGGTCTTCCCCATCGACAATAAAGGTCGTCCTGCCGGAAAAGCCGTCGCGCGCGAATTCGACACGATGCTTCTCGTCGATCCCGACTTCAAACGAAAACTTCATCTAGACACAAACAGTAATGAGACCCGCTAATACCGCTTTCCCATCAGAAGCGACAGGATGTAGCGGTCGAGTTCTTCGTAGTCGCGCTGGGCGATACATTGATTTACGATCTTTTGGTCCATCGACACGACCTTGTCGAGCAGGAACTTGAAGGTTTGCAGGCTGTTCGACAGGTGCTTGGTTGCGCGTTCCTGTTTCTGCGTGCGCATGGTCTTCACGTCGAGGCCGACCCATTCGCCGGTCTGGCCATAGGCGTATTCCTCGAGCACGCGGATTTGATTGAACGCGACGCGGAGATTGTTCGAGCCGAACGATTTGTCCTGATCGAACTTGAGTCCGCCCTGATCATTGAGGTGTACGCTCCACAGTTTGTCGTGCGCAAGCGCGTAACCCATGTCGTCGGACGGATCGAGGCCGGCGAGCAGCGAGTGCGCCGTCTCGAGCAGCACGCCGACGCGGCCGGGATCGATGGTCATGTAGCTCATACCGACGGCGTGGCCGATGGTAGAGATAATCGCACTGTCCACGGGCTCGTTCGGCTTGGGTTCGATAAGGATTTTGAGTTTCGGATCGTAATTGAGGAACTCGTCGAGTGCTTCGCGGATTTGGAGCACTTGGATGCGCGCATTTTTGCTCTCGCGGATGTAGGTGCCTTCGCGTGCAAACCAGAGCACCATCGCGTTCGTGCCGAGGTGGTTGCCGATGTCGATCGCCTTTTTCGTGCGGTCGATGGCGTAGCGGCGCAGCTTGGGCGAGTTGTTGGTGTAGCCGCCGTCGATGGTTTCGGGCGCGAACCACAGGCGGGGCGCCACGAATTCCGCCACTAGCCCTTCGCCTTCGAGCATCTTCTTGATGCGTTTGGCCTCTTTCGCAATCTGCATCGCGGATTTCCCGTCGAGCTCGGGGACCGCGTCATCGTCGTGAAACTGCATGCCGTCGAAACCAAGCTGCTTCGCGATGCGCATTTTCTTCGCGAGCGCGATGGGCGTGCGCACTTCCGGGCCGAAAGGATCGGCGCCCTCCGAGATGTTCCACGGACCAAACGAAAAACGGTACTTGCCCCTGGGCTTTGCCATGTGAAGATACCCCTCCGAAAATGCGACCGCTAAGGTTTCCGCAACCCACGGAAAGCTCAAGAATACGTGTGGTCCGTCGCCATTGCAACTGACCACGGAAGGCGCGGCGGGCGAAATGCGAAGCCCGACAAGAACACGGATACGCTGTCACCACAATCGGAACGGGGCAGTTTATCTGCGACTTCCCAATTATGGATCGATGATCACGTTTTCGATCGGCTTCACGTTTCCGCGGGTGATCGCGGTCACCCCGGTGGGCGCGGCCCATTTTATCGCATTGTAGATCACGCGCAGCACGTTCGGGTCGTGGTAGATGGGAAACGTTTCGTGTCCTGGGCGGAAATAGAACACCTTGCCTTTGCCGCGGTGCCAGCAGCATCCGCTGCGAAAGATTTCTCCTCCCTGAAACCAGCTAATGAAGACCTGGCGATCGGGCTGGGGGATGTCGAAATGTTCGCCGTACATTTCGACGTGCGGGAGTTCGATGTATTCGGGCAGGCCGTCGGCGATGGGATGCGCGGGATCGACAACCCAGATGCGCTCGCGCTCGCCGATCTCGCGCCATTTCAGGTCGCAACTCGTGCCCATGAGTTTGCGGAAGATTTTCGAGTGGTGGCCCGAATGCAGCACGACGAGGCCCATGCCATCGAGGACGCGCTGGTGCACGCGATCGACGACTTCGTCGGCGACGTCTTTGTGCGCCTTATGGCCCCACCACGTCATCACGTCTGTGTTGTTTAGAAGGTCGGCGCCGAGACCGTGTTCGGGGTGGTGCAGTTCCGACACGCGAACGGACGCGATGCTGGGCTGTTTCTCCAGATACTGCGCGATCTGCGCGCCCATGCCGTTGGGATAGATCGCGCGGACGCGTTCGTCCATCCGCTCGTGGATGCCTTCGTTCCAAACGGTTACTCGAATACCGGACATGATGCCTCCCTAAAGCCAACCCGCTGCACGTTCGACATACAAGTCTCGTTTTCCCGGCAGTTGAAGTCAACGCCCGCGACTCTGAAAGCGACGGCAATCGCCACAATTCGGTAGAATGCGAACTTCCGCCAAATGGAGGCCCGACAATGCGAACGTTACGTGCCCATGTGCTTCTGATCCTGCCAATCGTGTGCGCCACCGCACAGGAAGCCGCGACTACGCGGTGGCTTGACCCGCGGTGTAACCCCGTCGAATGCACGAGGAACGGCCCTTTCATACAAAACGAAGACGGATCGCTGCTGAGTGTGGAGGGGAAGAGGCTGTGGTCGAGCGCGGACGGCGGGAAGACGTGGGTCGAGGCGAGCGGGACCATCGCGAGCGGCCTGAACATGGAGTCCGGTGGTCACGTCGGGCAGTTTGTGCGCGCGAAGAGTGGCGCGCTCGTCATTGTCTATCTCAATTTCGACGGGTATGCCTTCGAGTGGGACGATGCGAAGAACGAACCGCTGCCGTCGTGCAAGCTCGAACTGTGGACAGTGCGCAGCGTCGATGGCGGGAAGACCTGGATCGACAATCAACAACTAATCGGCGGGTACAACGCGGATTTCATGGGGTTCATTCAGACAGGCAAGGGGCGGCTCGTCGCCACTGTCGAACACCTTGACCCGGACAGCAAGCGATGGGTCGTGTGTTCGCTGGTGTCGGACGACGACGGGAAGACGTGGCGGCGCGGCAATTGGATTGACCTCGGAGGGCGCGGTCACCACGACGGCGCCGTCGAGCCCATGGTCGTTGAAATGAAGGATGGCCGCCTGATGATGCTCATCCGTACAAATCTGGATCGCTTTTGGCGGGCCTATTCCGATGACGGCCTGTATTGGCGCAAAATCGAGCCGACCGATATTGAGGCAAGCAGCGCGCCGGGATGGTTGACACGCCTGAAAAGTGGGCGCCTGGTGCTGGTCTGGAACCGCCTGAATTCCGAGCGAAAGGGCGAGTGGAAAAAGTCGGTGAATCCGTCCGCGTCCGAAACACCGGCATCGTGGCACCGCGAAGAATTGTCGCTCGCCTTTTCCGACAACGACGGGACGACCTGGACCAAGCCTCAGGTCGTCGCGTTTCACGATGGCGGTCAGCTCGCGTATCCGTATGTAATCGAGCGAAGCGCCGGCGAGGTTTGGGTGTTTACGCGGTATACGTTCGACGAACACGGAAAATCGGCGCCTTTCTTGTCACTTTCGCTTTCGGAAAGCGATTTTGCGAACAAGTAGCACTCTCTGTTGACATCGCTCCGCCGCATCCTGTTGAATGGCGGCTCCCGGTGACGCAAACGATCGCGGGCGAGGTCTGGCCCGCGTTGTCCGGTTTCATAGCAGTTCAGAGAGTCTTCGGTCCGTTCCCGTAGTTCTGGGCAACTTTGGGGGCAGCAGGCGATGGCGTATTCTGATTCGCTGAAGCGTCAAGGATTTGGCGAGACATCGCGCACCGACGCGTGGTGGCTTCAGCCGGTGGCGGTATTCCTGGGGCTGTCGTGCTTCATCGTCTACACGACGTGGGCGGCTTTCCAGGGAACGAACTATTTCTACGACGCGGGCGGCGCGCATTACCTCTCGCCGTTCTATTCGCCCCTGCTGTTTGGCCAGGCGAACGAGCCGCGCTGGTTCGACGCGACGCAGCCGAGTTGGTGGCCCTTGTGGCTGCCGTTTTCGCCCGCTTTCCTCATCCTCATCGGCCCGGCGGGCATGCGCTTTACGTGCTATTACTACCGTGGCGCGTACTACAAGGCATTTTGGGGCGATCCGCCGTCCTGCGCCGTGGGCGAACCGCGCGCAGGCTACCGCGGCGAACACAAGCTCCCGCTGATCTTTCAGAATATCCACCGCTATTTCTTCTATCCGGCGGCGGTGTTCGTGTTGATCCTCACATACGACGCGTATTGCGCAATGTGGTTCTACGACGAAAGCGGCGCCGCGCATTTCGGCATTGGCGCCGGCACGATCGTGCTCTGGGCGAATGCGATCCTGCTGGGTTGCTACACGTTCGGGTGTCATTGCGCGCGACATCAGATAGGCGGGCAGGTCGATGTCTTTTCGCGCATGCTGCGTATTCGCAAGGCGTGCTACGGCTGCGTCAGCGCGCTGAACCGGCGTCACATGATGTGGGCGTGGATTAGTCTCCTATGGGTCGCGCTTTCCGATGTATACGTGCGCCTGCTGTGCGCCGGCGCGATTCAGGATTGGAGACTCTTCTGATGGGGGACTACAAGGCGTTCGAGCACGACGTGCTTGTAATTGGCGCCGGCGGCGCGGGATTGCGCGCGGCGATCGAGGCTTCGGCTGCGGGTGTGAAGGTGGGCGTCATCTGTAAATCGCTTCTGGGCAAGGCACACACCGTGATGGCGGAAGGCGGCGTCGCGGCGGCAATGGCCAATGTGGACGAACGCGACAACTGGCGCGTCCATTTCGCGGACACGATGCGCGGCGGGCAGTACCTCAACAATCCGCGCATGGCGGAGTTGCACGCGAAAGAAGCGCCGGACCGCGTGCGCGAACTCGAAGCCTGGGGCGCGTTGTTCGATCGCACGAAAGACGGGCGCATCCTGCAGCGCAATTTCGGAGGACACAAGTATCCCCGCCTCGCCCACGTCGGCGATCGCACCGGGCTCGAAATGATCCGCACGCTTCAGGACCACGGCATCCATCGCGGCATCGACTTCCACATGGAGTGCACGGTGGTAACGCTGTTGAAAGACGGCGATCGCGTGTCGGGCGCGTTCTGTTACGAACGCGAGCGCGGGCGCTTCATGGTGTTCAAAGCGAAAGCGGTCGTAATAGCGACTGGCGGGTTCGGGCGCGCGTATAAGATCACGAGTAACAGTTGGGAGTACACGGGCGACGGGCAGTCGTTGGCCTACCACGCGGGCGCGGAACTGCTCGACATGGAGTTCGTGCAGTTTCACCCCACCGGAATGGTGTGGCCGCCGAGCGTGCGCGGCATTCTAGTTACGGAAGGTGTGCGCGGCGAAGGCGGCGTCTTGCGCAATAGCCAGGGCCGGCGCTTCATGTTCGACGACATACCCGATCTCTACAAGAACCAGACCGCGGACAATGAGGAAGAAGGCTGGCGCTACACGCAGGGGGACCGCAACGCCCGGCGGCCACCGGAACTCCTCACGCGCGACCACGTGGCGCGGTGCATCGTTCGCGAGATTAAGGAAGGCCGTGGCAGTCCGCACGGCGGCGTGTTCCTCGATATCGCGTGGATCAAGGAGCGCATTCCAAAAGGCGCCGAACACATCAAGAAAAAACTGCCCAGCATGTACCACCAGTTCAAGGAACTTGCGGGTATCGACATCACGCAGGAACCGATGGAGGTCGGCCCAACGACCCACTACGCGATGGGCGGCGTGCGCGTGGACGGCGATTCGCAGATGTCCTGCGTGCCCGGATTGTTCGCGGCCGGAGAATGCGCCGCCGGTCTGCACGGCGCGAACCGCCTGGGGGGCAATTCGCTGTCGGACTTGATAGTCTTCGGTAAGCGCGCCGGCGAATATGCCGCCGCGTTCGCCAAGGAACAGGGGGACGTGTCGCTCGACGAGGGTCAAATAAATGAGGCGGCGCAACGCGCATTGGCGCCGCTCGAGCGGCAAGGCGCCTCGACGAACGGCGAGGGCCCGTACCAGATTCAGCATGCATTGCAGGAAATGATGCAGGACCTCGTGGGCATCGTCCGCCAAGAATCCGAAATGCAGCGCGCGCTCGATGGCATTCAGAACCTGCGCGAGCGCGCGGAACGCGTCGTAGCGCACGGCAACCGCGAGTACAACCCCGGCTGGCACACCGCCCTCGACCTCGAGAACCTGCTGACGGTGTCCGAAGCGATTACCCTTGCCGCGCTCGAACGCAAGGAAAGCCGCGGCGCGCATTTCCGGGAGGATTTTCCGGACAAGGTAGAAAGCTTCGGTAAGCTGAATATTTTAGTACGAAGGGGATCGGACGGAGCAATGATCGTGAAATCCACGCCGCGTATCGAACCATCCGCAGAACAACAGGTTATAATAGTTGAGATGAAGTAAGAGGACTTAATCGGGATTCGGAACTGTCGCGTTTTGAATCACCGTACAGGATGTGGAGGTAGCCATGAGCTCGGACACGCGTATTCGTGAGTACGCACACAAGGTGGTCGATTTGGCCGATGCGACAAAGCTTCGCGCCATATTGGAATTGCTCGATGACGAGTATTTCTCTCCAGAAGAGATCAGGGAAATAAAGGAACTAGCTTCCTTGGAAGACTGGGTGAATTGGCGCGAAGTTCGGCGCGATGTTTGAGGTCCTTCTCTCGCGGCAGGCGCGGCGATACTACGCATCGGTTGACGCGACCGTTGCGAAGCGGCTCGAGGACGTGTTTAAGCGACTAGAATCCGATCCCTTTCCGGAGGGCACGGCACCTTTGCACGGGGAATTACGAGGATTTTGGAGAATGAGGGTTGGCCAATACCGAGTCATTTACGATGTGAACGAGCGCGACAACGTGATACGTATCGTTCGAATCGGTCCGCGTGGAGACGTTTACTGACGTTAGCGAGCTATTTATTGGCGGTCGGTGTTCCTAAATCCGGGGAATACTTCTCTTATGTCAAAAACGACCTTTCGTATCTGGCGGGGTGACGCATCGGGCGGGAAGCTGTGTGATTACGCCACGGAGATCACCGAAGGCATGGTGGTCCTGGATGCGGTGCACGGAATTCAGGCGGAGCAAGCGAACGACCTTGCCGTGCGATGGAACTGCAAGGCGGGCAAGTGTGGCTCGTGCTCCGCGGAGATCAACGGCAAGCCGCGCCTGATGTGCATGACCCGCATTAGCGATCTGCCCCCGGATAAGCCCGTCACCATCGAGCCGATGAAAGCCTTCCCCGTCATAAAGGACCTCGTGACGGACGTTTCCTGGAACTTCTCCGTCAAGAAAAAGATCAAACCGTTCAAACCGCGCAAGCCCGACGCGCCGGACGGCACCTGGCGAATGCAGCAGGAAGACGTCGATCGCGTCCAGGAGTTCCGCAAGTGTATCGAATGCTTCCTGTGTCAGGACGTGTGCCACGTGTTGCGCGAACACCACTTGCACGACGAATTCATCGGCCCGCGTTTTCTCGTGTACGCCGCCGCGCTCGAGATGCACCCGTTGGACGTCGAGGCCCGGGTCGAAGATCTGAGCAACGCGCACGGCATCGGCTATTGCAACATCACGAAATGCTGCACGAAAGTCTGCCCGGAACACATTACGATTACGGACAACGCCATCATCCCGCTGAAAGAGCGCGTCGTCGACCGGTATTACGATCCCCTCGTGTGGGTGTGGAATGCTGTGAAGTCGATGTTTCGGAGCGCCGAGGCGTAGCGCCGCGCGGAAAGGAGGCCGGTATGTTCGAGTTGAAGCCCATCTCACCGGAGTCGGTACCCGCCGCGCTCGATCGGGCCGAGCGGTACCGGCTGCTGGACGAACCGTCCGAGGCCGAAAGCATTTGCCTCGACGTGCTTGACGTCGACGAGGATAACCAGCGCGCACTCGTCGTGCTGTTGCTGGCGTTAACCGACCAGTTCGAGGGGCATACGCGCCCAAGCGTAGTGACAGACGCCACGAAAGTCCTCTTGCGTTTGGACGACGACTACAAGAAGCTCTATTACCACGGGGTCATTTGCGAGCGCCGCGCCAAGGCGCATTTCCGCCGTGGCGCGATGGGCGATCGGTTCGCCGCGTACGAGTGGTTCCGGCACGCGATGGAGTACTACGAGCGGGCGGAAGCGATTAAGCCGGAGGGCAACGACGAGTCCCTCCTGCGGTGGAACGCGTGCGCGCGCATTCTCAATCGTCACAAGGAACTCGAGCCATCGCACGAGGAAGCAGTCGAGCATATGCTCGAGTGACGGGAGAGCGGCGCGAGCAGCGGCGGCTGCGCCCGTCTATTCGAAGGGGTTTGGGCGCGGGCCGGCGGTGAAGCGCCAGACGTTGGGCCGCTGCTCGTCGGAGTCGCTGACGGTCACGGCGTTTGCCCACCCCGCGCCGGTGTATTTGCGCGGGGTCTCACGGGTCGCCTCGGCGACGAATGTTTCAATCGACTTCAGAACTTCCCGCTGTTTTTCGCTCGGCAACGACTTTATTTTTTGCGCGACCTCTTCGGCCAGCTTGGAAGGCACCATGCAACCCCCGCGAGTCAGCAACCCACACGATCCTTACTTCGGGAACGATACCACGACGCGCGGCGAATCGCAACGTAAAAATGCGAAACGACGCAACGCAAGTCTACGCTTCATCATACACACGAACTTCGTACACGCGCGCGTTGGGGACGCCGTTCGTCGCGAGCACGTTGAGCCGCAACCGATCGGCGGTCACGCGATCGAAACGGTGCACGCGGCGGCGGTCGTAGTTGCCTTCGACGTTCGCAACTTGTTTCCACGTTGTCCCATCGCCGACGTCGAGTTGGTAATTCTTGACGCACTCGGGATAGCGGAACAGCGGCAAGGTCACACGGCGATTCGCGTTGGTGTCAAACGTAATTTCGATCGTATTGAACGCTACGCGGCGCGGCCAGCGCAATTCGATCCACGCGGGAACCCCCTTGTCCGCGTCGGAAATCCAGATGTTGGTCCAGTCGTCGGGCCGGTTCGTGCCACGCACGACGTTTTGCGCCGTGTACGGAAGACTGCCGGGCGCGACGCGCATGGCGAAGGTACGTCCGTTGGTGTACGGGCGCCACCGGGTTCCCGAGGGTAGGCTGCCCGCGGTCACGCCGACGGGGCAACGATTCGCGAGATCGATTTCGTTTTCGGAATGCACCCGCCAAGAAACGCCATCCTGGCTGTTGGTGTGGACGAAGTGCAACCGATTCGGACGCACGCGGGCGCCAAAATTGAACAGCACCCAACCACTCGATTTCGCGCGAACAACCGCGCCCGCCTGGGCGACGTCACCGCTGCTTCGGAAGTCCCACACCGCGGGCGCCTCGCTCAGTCCAAGGGTCACGGAGACGTCGCGGTCCAGTTTCGATTCCAGATACAATTCGACACGATCGAGCCGCCGCGCGGTCACGGGGAATATCTGCGCGAGAGGCATGGCGAGTTCGGTTGCGTCCTTGCCCTGCGGAAACGCCAATGCCGCTTCGCTGCTCGCAGTCACGCGGGCGCGGCGCGCGAGATCGGCCTTGTCTTCGTTCTTTACGCCCGGAATGTGCCCACCTTGGCGCAGGATAAGCTGCTGACATTCGTGCGCGTGATCGTTCGCGATTTGGCGCGGGGTCGCCTTGTGTTTCCTGCACAGGGCAGCAGCAATGCCGGTGGCTTGACCGACGATGCTGCCGGTCGACAAGACTCGCGATGACGAAAAGGCGACGTAACTGCCGCTGATGGGCCGGCCGGCCATCATGAGGTTTTCGATATTGCGCGAATAGAGCGAGCGCAGCGGGATGCCGTAGACCATCGTGCCGCGCGCTTCCCATTCGGTGTCCAATCCGGGCGGCGGATACGGGCGTTCGCTGCGCGCGAGGATGCCTCCCTGCACGTGAATGTCGATGCCCCATACGCCGTATGCGACGGAATCCGGCAACGGTTGCGGGTCCTGCACATGTTGTTGCGTCATCACGAAGTCGCCGAGGATGCGCCGGCACTCGCGCTTGTACGGCCAAAAGCCGGCAAACTCGAGGCCATAGTTTTCCGCTCCGTGATCGCCCTTGTTCTTGATGTGGTCCCACACGCCGAGCAGTTGGCGCAACGCTTCGTGCGTGATCGCATTGTTGTCCTTGATCGGGTGCCAGGGCGCACCGACTTCGATCCACCAGTAACCGCCTTCGAGGTAGCTGTGATTGCGCGAAGTGAGGTCGGCTTCGGTATCGAATGACACGGCCCACTCGGGCAATTTGAATGGCACGGGGTTGCCGGTATCCACCGCGCGGAAGAACAGTGTGTTGCCCATGAGCTTTTCGTCGGCCACGTCCGGCGCGAGGGCCTCGCCGAATTCGCTCTTCGCCTCGCGGCCCCAGCGGTAGTCCGCACCCGCGCGGTGCCCGAGCACGCCGTCGCCGGTCGCGTCGATAAATAGCGGCGCTTCGAGCTCGTACGTCTTCTCCGTGCCGAGTTGAATGCAGTACACACCGCGAATGCGGTTCGCGGCATCCATAACGGCGCGGTGCATGTGCGTATTGAGAAAGAGCGTGAGGTTCGGCTCGCGAATCGCCCACTCGTAGAGCACAAGGTCCCAGTGGCAGTTCATCGTGCCTTCTTTGTAGTCCTGGTGATTGCGCACGCGTTCTTCCGTGTGGAACTCCTCGTGGATGCCGCCTTCCTTGATCCACGGCTGGTGGCCGGCGCCATTCTCGGGGTAGAGCTTTACCTCGCTCGAAGAGTTGCCACCGAGCATAGAGCGCTCGTGCACCAGCGCGACTTTCACGCCGTTGCGCGCGGCGCTGATCGCAGCCGAGGTGCCGGCGATACCCCCGCCAACCACAACGAGTTCGTACGATTGGCGGATCGTGCCGGGATCCGGCGGAGGGACCGTTGCGATGGGCAGCGTTTCGGGTTCTGTCGCGGCGCCCGCGGAGGCCGGCAGCGCGAGCCACGCGAATGCGGAACCCAATTGCTTAAACCAGTCGCGGCGTTTCCATTCCATGGCGATGTTACCTCCCGGTGTAAACCGTTGGCTTCGACAGGACCCAATTCCGGTATGCGCCGGACTCGCGGTGGATATCAGACGTCCAATCCAATCCTCCGCATCAGCTCCAGCGCGTTGCTCTTTTGTACGACTCCCGGGCGCATGGTGTAATCGAAGGCGAGCTTGCCGTCTTCGATGTGATCCTCGAAGTGCACGTTTATGGCATACGGCGCGAAAGCATCGACGGCCTGCGTCAGGGCGAGGTCGTGCGTGGTGACGAGTCCTATTGCGCCTGCGCCGAGAAAGCTGCGGATCACGGCTTCCGCGCCAATCTTGCGGTCGTGCGAATTCGTTCCGTGCAAGATTTCGTCGAGCAGAAACAATAGCGGCAGCGGCTCGCGCGCAATTCGGGAGAGTTGGTGCAGGCGGCGAATCTCGGCGTAGAACCGGGAATCGCCGGACTGGATCGAGTCCTGCACGCGCAGTGTCGCGCCAATCGCCAACGGCGATACGCGCAGCGACGTCGCGCGAACCGGCGCGCCCGCCAGCGCGAGGACGGCATTGATGCCGACCGTGCGGAGCAGCGTGCTCTTGCCGCTCATGTTGGAACCGCTGACGATGAACAGGCGTGTTGTCTTGTCGAGTCGCACGGTGTTACGAACGCATTTGTTTGACGTAATCAGCGGATGCCCGATTTCGGCGCCGTCGAATACGGTTTCGGACTCGACGATTTCGGGGAAGGGATCGTTCGGCCGCTCGTAATGGTACGCGGCGAGCGAACACAGCGCTTCAAGTTCACCGACGGCGTCGAGCCATTTCTTTACGTTTGCGCCGTAACGCCGGCGCCATGCTTCGAACGCATACGCGAAGTGAACGTCCCACATCAGCATCAGCGCAATGACGGCGAAGAGTTGGTTGTTGCGCGACTCGAACGCGGAGAGGAGCTTGTGCAGGCGCCCGATGCACACGGACGCGCGAGCACCGTTCGCGGTAATGTCCGCGTGCAAGTCGCGCAACCGGCCGTGTTCGAACCGTTCTTGTTCGAGCCGGGCGAGGACCTTGGCGAGCAGGGCAAGTTCGCGGCCGGGTTCGTCGATCGCTTCGACAACCCGCTTCACCGCGGCGCCACCGGCGAAGCGCGTGAGCAGGACCGCGGCTATCAAACCGAGCATGAAAAGTCCCGGCCCAATTCCGAAAACAGGCCACGCAATTAAGGCGAGCACGTTCAACGCGCCGACGACCACCGCGATAACGCGCAGCCCGCTCGATGAGAAGTTCTGGGGAGCGGTCGCCCATTTCACGAGCACGTCCGGCAATACGCCCGAGTCGACATCCGCACCCAGCAACGCGAGGTCTTCGCGCAGGTCGAGCCCATCGCGCAGTTCGGCGAGCGCGTCCTGGCGCGCGCGGACCGTTTCGACTGCTGCGGGCGCTGTGAGCCACGCCGCGAGCACCTGCTCGCCTGCGCGCGTACGCGCCGTGCACAGCAGCTCGAATAGCGAACCGGCGCCGAAAATATCGAGGTCCACGGCATAAGGATGGTTTGCAGGCTGCAAGTCGTCGCCGCGCCGGCCGGCGCCGGCCCATCGGTCGTTCACGCGGGCGATGCAACGGTCGTAATGCGCAATGGCGAGCCGCGCGCGCTTCAGCGAGCGAATGGCAGCGTCGTGCGCTACGGCGAGCGCGGCGAACACGAGGACCGGCGCGGCAACCCAGTACCACGCAAACCATTGCATCCACCATGACGCCCACGCGACGGCGATTCCAATGAGAAAGACAAGCAGGCGGAGGTTGGAGATCAGGTTGTCGCGCCGTTCGAGTGCGCGCGCCGTTTCCGTGCGCGCGGCGAGCCGGCGCCGGTATTCGACTTCTGGCGAGTTTTCAGACAGACGCAGCGTTCCTTAGAGGTTACTCGACGTTTCCACCCGCGACCGCGCGACGTTGGCTGCATTTCCGTACTCGGCCACCGATTGCGCACTCGTCCGGAAAGGCAATGGACGATTAGATGAATAGTAGTTGCGGCGGACGCGCGAGGCAAGAAAGTGCGCGCCGCGGGACGAATGGCTGCCTGCTAACCCGCCACAAACGCGTGGGACAATTCGGCGACGGTGCGTGTCATGGGAAATTCGTCGGGATAACGCACGTAGTTGGTGTGACCGTCCGAATAGAGTACGGTGCCGCCGAGCGTCCCGCTCGAGGTTTCTCCGAGGTTGGTCGAGATGAATTCCCACGCCATGACGTACGTTGCCCCGCGGTAGTCCAGAACCTCTGTTCGCTCCAGCACGTGGAGCGCACCGAATTCGTCGTACGCGTTGAGACTGCCCCCATCGGAATAGGTGAGCGGTTCGTTGTTGTCCGGGTTGAGCAGCGTGTGGTAGTACGCCCGGAACTCGTCGTCACTCCTCACGACGTAGAGCAGTTCGCTCACGATCATCGAGTCGCCCTTGCCGATATCGAGCGACTGCCGAAACGCATCGCGCGCCTCGTCGCGGCCCGGGCGCGAATCGCCCGGGCGGGTGGAATTTGCGACATCCGCGAATTTGCCTATTGCGCTCTGGCGGAGCGCTTCCTTTCCGGCAACTTCCTTGGCCTTGCGCATGGCCTTCGCGAGCGTGGGGAGGTACAGCGCCATCAGAATAAGGATGATCGCCAGGACGACCAGCGTCTCGACCAGCGAGAAGCCCTTCTTTTCCCGTAGTTTCACCGCGCACCCTCCGCATTCACACTAACACTATGGCAGCAGATGGTCAATGCGATCATTGGAAAGCCCGGCCCCCGATTCGCTACGCTATGGGTTCCGCGCCGCGGTATCTCAAGTATCAGAAAAGCAACGCGTTAAGGGTCTCCATGTCACAAAAGCAGGAAATCATACTGTCGGGAATTCGCCCGACCGGCCGGCTCCACTACGGCAACTATTTCGGGGCGGTAAAGACCTTCCTCGACCTGCAGGAAAAGGGGCACCGCTGCTACTACTTTATCGCGGACTACCATGCGCTCACGACAATAACCGAGCGGGTCGATTTTTATCGGCAAACCATTGATATGTTGCGCACGTACGTGGCCTGCGGGCTGGACCCGGAAAAGTCCGTCATCTACCGCCAAAGCGACCTGCCCTGCACGGCGGAGTTGAGCCTGTTGTTGGGCATGATCACGAACATCGGTTTCCTCGAGCGCGGCACCACCTACAAAGACAAGATGGGCAAGCTCGCCGCAAACGAGAACATCGAGGGCAATCCGCTCTCGTTCGGATTATTGGGCTATCCCGTGTTGATGGCATCGGACATTTTGATCGTCCGGGCGAACGTCGTGCCGGTCGGCGACGATCAGCGCCAACATGTCGAGATGGCGATGGACATCGCGCAGAAGTTCAATTCGCGCTTCGGCGAAACGCTGACGATCCCCAAAGCGGTGTCGCGTAATGCGCTCCGGCTTCCGGGTTTGGACGGCGCGGCAAAGATGGGCAAGAGCGACAACAATACGCTCGATCTGCTCGATGATCCGGCAACGGCCCTCAAGAAGATAAAGGGCGTGCAGACGACCACGGATCCTGCGCCGCTGGATACCGAATCTGACGAACCGGACGACGTCATCCCGCTATTGCCGGCGAGCCTTGGCGCTTTATACCGCCTGCTCCACTTGCTCGCGCCGAAGGAGGTCTACCTCGATTTCGTGGGCAAATACCGGCGCGGGGAGAAATTCTACGGCACGCTGAAAACGACGTTGGCCGAGCATGTCTCGAAGTTCAATGCGCCGATCATCGAGCGCTTCAATGCGCCGGATAACAACGAGGAATCGGTGCGCGATTTCTTGCGCGAGAACGCAAAGAAAGTGACGCCCGTTGCATTGGGGACCGTCGAGGCCGTGCGCCAGGCAATGGGAATCGGCCACAGCCTCTACCGCGCGTAGCACGGGCGCAAAAGCGCGGAACGCGCAACGATCGAACCGGTATCAACGGCGTTACGCCGCGGCGGGTTTGGGGGCGGCCGTGGCCGTTGCCGAGGCGGGTTGTTTTTCGCGCTGCCTATTGCGCACGAATTCTTCGATTGCCAGCGCGCGGACAATCACGGCGAGCGCCACGAGGAACCAGTATGGCTCCATGATGCGCACAATGATGAAGCTGACCGTACCCAGCGAGTGGATGATGAGCGCAATCGTACCCGCAAAGATGCCAACACTGATTCCCCGCCCGAACCAGTTGCCCGCGAACCGGAACGCTTCTCGCGTCGTGCGAAGAATTTGCAGTTGGAGAAACACGAACGCGACGCACCCCAGAATTCCCGTTTCGATCAATACGCGCGCGTATTGACTGTCGAGCACGCGGTCCCATGACACGCCGCCGCCCAGCCACGGCCACACGTGTAGGTTATAGTTCACCTTCTTCCATACGTGTAGCCGCTCGCCCGTGGATTTGTCCACCTGCACGCCGGTCTCGTATCCGGCGACGGTCACGTCCGTTCCGTCGCCGCGCTGAAATGTGTAGTTCACGCGGTCTTTGACGTCGTCCGGCATGATGAACGGCGAAAGTATCAGCACCAGGGCGACCGCGCCGATTGTAGTGTAGTTGCGCGCGACAATTCCGAGCGCCAGCACGCCTGCGATGAACGCGAGATACGACGCGCGCGACAGCGTGAACAGGAACGGCACGAACGCAACGACGATCATTGCAAGAAGCGCCGCTTTCTGGCGCGTCTGCTGGGCTTGCGTATACAGGCCGCCCGCGATGCACATCACCAGCACGAGGTACCCGCCGAGGGTATTCGGTTCGGTGCCGCCCTGCTCAAACGGCGCGCTGACGCGCTGGATGCCCATGAAGAAGCGCGAGCACACAGCATAAACCGCGACGACCATCGCGACGGCGAAGAAAAGATACGTCTGTTGGCGCACCTGCTTCATGCTGCGGATTGCGTTTCCGGCCAGCACGAAGATCATGTAGAACTCCGCCATTTTCAACAGCGTGAAAAACGCTTCCTGCGTATCGAACAGCGGCAGCGCGCGCTGGTAGGCGTACATGCTCGACAACAGGCAGACCCCGAAATAGAGCGCGATCCCTGAGTTGATCGGGTTGGGCAGCCACAGCGAGTCGCGGCCCTCGAACGCGCACTTCACGAGCACGCCGACGAAAACGACGATAATCAGCGCGTCGTTGTACCGAACGTTGAGCGCGCGGTTTCCGATGCCAACCTCGCCGGCGTCGATCTCCGGCGACAGCAGCATTGCGACGACCAGGAAGAAGACCCCGATGTCGACGCGCAGAATCGTCAACCCGAATATCATGGCGCTGACCGCCAACGCAACCGTCAACGGAATGTTCTGGAAATAAGTGTGAACGATCAGGAGGGCGACCGCGGATGCGAGCATGATCGCCGCGAAGAACGGGAATTCGAGCCGGCTTTCAGCGGTTTCGCCGCGGCCGATCTGGTAATCGGGGTTGTGGAAGTTGAACATGGGTATTAGAAGTGGAACCAGCGCTTCTTGCGGCGCGAATCGCTGTCGTCGTAGTAATAGTAATAGTAATAGTAGTGGCGGCGCGTCGCTTCAAGGCCGTTCAGCACGACCCCCGCGAGCTGCGCGCGGGCGCTGTCGAGCAGTTTCTTGCCGCGAATGACGGTTTCGCGCCGCGCATACTTCACCGACAGCACAAGCACGCACGCGTCCACTTCCGTCGCCAGCAGGACCGGATCGGTCACGACGAGCATCGACGGCGCATCGCAGATCACGAGATCGAACTCGCTTTCGAGTTGTGTCATAAGTTTGCGCATGCGGTCGGACCCAATCAGTTCCGAGGGGTTCGGCGGCACGCGGCCGCTGGAGACAATCCACAAATTGTCGACGCGCGTCGGACGAATCACGCTGTGCACGTCGTAACCCTCGCGCAGCACGTCCGCGAGGCCCGGCCCGCGTTCGGTCTTGAGCACGTGATGCACGTGCGGGCGCCGCAGGTCCGTGTCGATGATCAGCACGCGCATGCCACTGTCCGCGAATGTCACCGCCATATTCACGGCGGTCGTCGTCTTGCCTTCGCCCGGCACCGCGCTCGTGACCATGATGCTCTTCGGTTTCAGGTGCAACGTCGACAACTGCAGGTTCGTGCGCAGCGTGCGGTACGCTTCGGAGATCGGCGACTTTGGGTAGTTCTGCGTGACGATGCACGCGTCCACTTCGCTGCCATCCGTCAGCGGTACGTAGTCGCCGCGGTACTTGCCGCGCGCGCGGCCAAACCGCATCTGCGGAATCGTGCCGATGACGTCGAGTCCGAGATATTCCGTGACGTCCTCGATACTGCGAATCGACGTGTCGCTCAGTTCGAACATAACCGCGAGGATGAACCCAACCACCAAGCCGATAAATCCGCCAATCACAAAGCTGAACCACGGCTTGACCTGACGCGCGGCGGGCACTTCGGACGCTGTCGCCGCGCCTTGCCGCTCGATGAACCCTTGCTCGCGGCGCAGGCCCGTCGATATTTGGAATTCCTTGTCGACGAGCCCGTTGAGTTGGCTGCGCAAGAGTTCAGTCTGACGGACGAGGTTCTGATATTCCTTGTCCTTTTCCGCGAGGTCCGGGAGCATCAGCTCGAGTTCGTTGATGAGCTTGCGGTTGGTCGCCGTCTGAATGTCCAGCGAGGTCAACTGGAGTTGCAGGCCCAGATACTGTTCGCGCAGGCTGCGGCGGTCCTCGAGCACGCTGCGGCCCCCCGCCGTGCCCGAATCGACTTCCTTCATCGCCTGAAGGATGGCCTGTTCCTTCTCCTCGATAATGCCCTCGAGCTCGGCGAGCGGGCCTTGTCCCGGCTGCCACACGACACTCAACTGAATGCGCTGCGTGTGGAGTTCGTTCAACTCTTCGAGCAGCCTCGCCACGACCGCATCGGGGATTTGGCCAATCGACATGGGCAGCGATTCGTTTTTCGCGCGAAGCTGCTCT
Organism: Candidatus Hydrogenedentota bacterium; assembly: GCA_013359265.1. Classification (NCBI taxonomy): domain Bacteria; kingdom Pseudomonadati; phylum Candidatus Hydrogenedentota; species Candidatus Hydrogenedentota bacterium. The sequence continues at coordinate 207,530 of JABWCD010000002.1, read as the reverse complement.
TCAATATTCGTCATCTTCGCCTTGACCTCTTCCTGGGTCGTCTCGGCGTTAATGACTTCCTGGGTGAGTTTCTGCATCTGTTCCGTCACCTGGTCCTTGGTGCGGAACCCCATGTCCTTGCGGAACTGCCACAGCGCGTTGTCCGCCTTGTCCAACTCCGCGCGCAGTCCGTCCACTTTCGCCACGACGAAGCGGTGCGTGTCTTCTTCCTCTTCCGAGAGGAACTGGCGGTTGCGCTCGATGAAGACGCGCGCGCCGAGATCGGCCATGCGCTTGGCCGCGTCCACTTCGTCCGCGTTCGCGGTGATGCGGATCATGCCGGTGTCCGGAATCGGCTCGATCGTGAGCAGCGTTTCGACTTCCGCGACTTTCGCCGCGAATTCTTCCGGTGTGACGACTCCGGCAAACGCGCGGCCTTCGGTGATATCCTGTTGGATCAGCGCGTTCGTGAGGTCTTCGGCGACACCCCGGCGGCTGACGCGTTCGACGAGGGCCTGCGGCGACGACGGAAACAGCGGTTTGCCGCCCACGTCGCGCAGGAGTTCCCGCTCCCAGGGCGACTGGCGCACGATGAGCTGTGTCGTTCCCGTGAACTGGGGTCGCATCTGGAACATGAGCAACCCGTAAACGCCGTACGCGAGCGACGCAATGGCGGTGACGGCCGCGATCAGCTTCCAACGGCGCAGCGCAACGTTGATAACGAAGCGAAACTGGTTGTCGCGCGTCGCCGACTGGTTGGCTGCCTGCTCGAGTGCTGCGGTGTCGCTCGCCATGCGTGGGTTAGTCTCTACGCGCCTCGTTGTGCGCGAGGGGCGCGCCTATCGCCGGCCCGACGATTTCCGATTTCGCGGTCACGTCGAGCATCCGGTCCCAAGTCACGGTCTCCGGCGAGTCGTGCACGGTCGGCGTGAGGAACACCATCAGCTCGGTCTGCGAGCGCGATTTTTCGTTGTGTTTGAACAGGTTTCCGATCACGGGTAGTTTTCCCACGCCGGGTACCCGTTGCTCGACGTGGCGCAGGTCGTTGCGGTAGATGCCGCCCACGACGAGCGTCTGGCCGTCGCGCACGTTCGATTCACCGCGATAGCTGCGCACGGACCGAATCGGCACGCCGTTGTTCGATCCCGACGGGAACGACACCTCCGGCTCGAACTCGAGCTTCACGTATTTGCCCTGTTCGTCCCGGTACACGTGCGGCGTCACGACCATCTTGATGCCGAGATCGAGAAACCGCGTCGAGAAGTTCGCGCGGCCCGACACCTCCGTGCCGAACTCCGTGTACGGAAATTCGTCCGTCATTTTGATTTCGGCCTGGCGGTGGTTGACGGTGAGGATGTTGGGGTTTGCCAGCAACTCGGCGTTGTCGTCCGCGACCAATGCATCGATGAGCAGGCCGAGATCGATTCCTGAGTTCATATAGCCAAAAAACATTTGGCCGGTCTTCGCGATTTGAATCGGAATGTTCAAGCGCCGGTCGAAATTCGGTTCGTCGATAAATCGGCGCGTAATCTCGCTGAGTCCGTTGTTTGTGCCCTGATTGCTGTTGATAATTTCGTTGTTCAGCGGCGACGCGGCCTGGCCCTTAAGCGAGTTCAATCCGACGTCCTGCGACGGCATCGGATAGTACCCGCCGTTCGCGTGGTCGCCCTGCACGAACCAGCGCACGCCGAGTTCCTTGATTGCGCCGACTTTCACCTCCGCGATCTTCGCCTCGATGCGCACCTGCTGCAGTTGGCTCTGCATCTGGTCGAGCCGAGCCACGACCGAAAGCATGTTCTGAATCGTCGCCGGCGTATCGGTGATGATCAGTGTGTTCGTGCTGTCGTCGTAGCTGACGCTGCCGCCGTCGCTCGCCATGCCGCTCAGCGATTTGCACAATGCTTCCGCGTTTGCGTTTTGCAGCGGCAACAGTTCGGTTTTCATCTCCTGCGTGCGATACCCGCCTGTAAATCCGGGACCGCCTTTCGACACGGTCACGCGCGGATTGCGCAATACGCCCGACAGCGCGAGCGTTACGCGCTCGGTCGCCTCCGCCTCGGTGAGTCCGCCGATTGCGATTGTGCCGACATACGGCAAGGCCACACTGCCGTTCGCATCCACGGGTGCGGTCGTCGACATTTCGGGGCGCCGGAACACATCGATGAAGACCAGATCGCCGGGCATGATTGCGCCGGCTTTCGCGCCTTCCGCCGGGGCCGCGGCCTCGCGGGCGTCCATGATTGCCGAGGAGTTGTGGATGTCGTCCGCATAGGCCGTGAACGCGAGCGCCAGCATCGCGAACACGATTGCGTGGGCGCCGGTTGCGTGTTTCACTGGAGTGACTCCCTTCCGCTTCGTCACGACGCTGGAGCGGGGACCAGCAGGTGCTGGCCCTCGAAAACGGTGTCGCCCTTGAGCGCGTTCAGTTCCGTGAGCTCGTGCACGGAAACGTGGTGCGCTTCCGCGATCGACGTGAGCGTGTCGCCCTGCTTCACGACGTATTCGCCCTCGCCGGTCGCAGCGTGCGATTCCGCCGCGGGTGCGCCGTGCGCCGGTTCGGCGGGCGCCGCGGGCGCTGCAGGCGTTTCGTGTAAGTCCTGCGCGGCGGCGGGCAATTCGCTCGTGGTCATCATTTCGCCGCTGGGGGCCGCCGGGATGTCCGACGCGGGTTCGGCGTGGTCCTCAATCTCGGCGCCCGCATCGGTCATTGCCTCCGCCGCGTCATCGAGCGATTCCATGGCGGGGGCCATTCCAGGTTCGCTTTGGAGGCGTTCGCGCAATACATCGAGCTGCGACCGAATCGTCTGCTTGCTTGTGGGATCGATTCCCGGAACCTCGAGCGCGTGCGTCCAACTCTCGATAGCGAGTTGCTGCAACTCGATGCGCTTGTCGAGGTCTACCGCCTTGTCCGCGCGCGATTGGTACAGCGAGCCGAGTTCCGCGTAATCGACATCTGGACTGTAGTTGCCTTGGACCCCCACGGCCTGAAGGTAATACGAGCGCGCCGCTTCCGCGTCTCCCATCTTCGCCGAAGCGCGCGCCAGCGTGCGCAACGTGGGCACGGTGGACGCCGGATCGCGCAGGCGCAGTTCCGGGTTGCGCAACAGTTCGATTGCCTCCTGGTACCGGCCCGACTCGTAGTTCAAGCGGCCCATCAACGATTCGGCCCGCGCCACCTTCGCGTGCGCGGGATTGTCCTTGCGGTACTGTTCGAAAAGTCGCAACGCCTGGCGCGTGACTTCCTGCTGCTCGTCGTTGTCCGATGGGTTGATCATCTGCATGGCGAATGCGGCGTTGAACTGCGCCTCCGCGCGCATCGGATCGCCGGGATGCAACGAAGCAAAATCCTCGAACAAACGTGACGCATCTGCGTACTCGCCCTTCGCGACGAGCCGCGACGCCTGATTGAAGAGCTGGCCCGGCGAGGCCATGCGTTGTTGAATCCACAGATAGCCCGCATACGTCGCGGCGGCGAGCGCAGAGACGACGAGCAGACTCGCGGCCAAGCGCCCGAGACTGCGCGCGATCGTGCTCTTGCCCGTAGTGCGGTGGCGCCGCTTGCCCTGGCGCTTGTAGTCGAGCGCTTCGTCGGGAAGTTGGTCGACTTCGGCCGGGCGCGTCCGCGGGACGGCCAGCGTTTCGTCGTACCCGGAATCCTCCGTCCCCTCGAACCGGCTCGCCGGCGCGGGCTCGAGTTCGTCTAGAAGTTTTTCCGCTTCCGCCAACTGGGCGCTGTGCCCCGGCAACACGGGTGCGGGGCGCGTCAAGACCGGCTCTTCTGGTGCGGCGGCTCGCCGAGGTGTTTCTTCCGTTGACGGCGGTGGCGCCGATTCGCCCAGCGGCGCGGGGGTCGCGCCCGGTCGTGACGGTTCGGCCTCGGGCGGCGTCGCTGCCTCAATGATCGGCTCGACTTCATCCTGCATCGGATGTGCGGAGCCGAATTCTGCGATCATGTCATCGAGCGTCACGGCCTTCGGCGCGGCGTCCGTCTCATCCACCGCGGGCACGGGCACCTCCGCCACCGGCGAGGGCTGCATTTCCGCCGGTGCGGGCGCTTCCGCTGCGTCGAGCGCGGCCATCAGCTTCGGGTCGGTGTCCGGGGCGGGCGCGTCCTTGGTGAGGTCCGCAATTATCTCGCGCAGGTGCGACATCGCCGCCTGCGTATGTTGAATGGGCCGGATTTCCTGGTCGGCGGTGGCGCGGTCCTCGATTAGGCCCGGGACCATGTCGGCGTCGACGTCTGCCACTCCCTTCTCGAAGAAACTCACGGGGCGCGACGCGTCGAGGTCGTCGTGCGCCGGCGCCGGAGGTGGCGCCGAGGGGCGCACCAGCCCGCTCATCTGAATAAACTCGATGTCGGAGCCGCGCTGGTCCGCGGGAACCCCGCTCTCCAAGCGCGGATCGCCGTCGAACCCTTCGCCCAACCGCGCCTGAATTCGATCGTATTCGTTCAACACGTTTTCAGGTTCACCCTTATCGCTGCCGCGCCGATCGCTATCAGATTCGCTGTTCATAGTTCACCCGGTCGGGGTGCGTGCGCACGGCGCGAAGCAACAACCTGTTGGCGCGCGCGGCGAGCGAATTGCCGGCGTGCCGTTCGATGGCGTGCTCCGCCAACGATTCCGGCTCGTTCTCCGGCGTGAAGTCGAATGCGGGCTTGCGTTCTTCCGCGGCCGCGGCGACGGCGTTCGCGACGCGCGCGTGCTTGTGATCGTCCGGCATTGTGGTGCGCTGAATCGTGTGCAGCACAATCGACTGGCCGATATGCCGCGTGCGCAACTGATACGCGAGCAGCAGCACGTTGCGCGCGAGCGTCACCGATACGCGCGGGCTGCCGTCCGCGAATGCGTGCAGCACGCGGATCGCCCCATCGTCGAAGAGGGGGCCTTTATCTCCGCTGCCCGCCTGGCGCAAACGGAACTGGATCAGGTTGCGCGTGTCTTCGAGGCTAATCGACCCCAGCGTATACGTAGTGCCCACGCGCTGCTCGAAATTGGGCGCCGCGCGCAGCACCGGCATCCATTCGAGCTGCGCGAACAACACGAGATTGAGCAGTTTGTGCTGCGGCGTTTCGAGGTTTTGCACTAGACGCAGCAACTCGAGTTGTCCGCGCTTGTTGAGGTTTTGCGCGTCGTCGATGATGAGTGTCGTGATGCGGTTGCGCGACGCCAGCAGGTACTGATAGAGCGCGTCCATATAGGCGACGAACGACCGCGTCTCGGGCTGCAATCCGAATTGCGCCGTAATCCCCTCGAGCAGCGAGAAACTCGTCCACGACGGAATCGGCGACGCGATCACCGCCGTGTTGTATTTCTCCGGCTTTGCGCGCATGCCGGTGAGCAGCTTGCGCAACAGCGTGGTTTTTCCCGTGCCGTAGTTGCCCATAACCACGGCGATGCCGAGGCGTTCGTCAACCGTGTTCCACAGATGGAAAAGGCATTCGCGGTGCGCGGACGTGGCGTAATAGTATGCCGGGTCTGCTGTTGCTGCAAAGGGCTGCTCGCGCAACCCGAAGAACGACAACAGCGAGTTCGCCTGTTGCGCGTCGCCGTCCGGACCATGCGCCTCGTTCGCGAAACGGTTCCAGTCCGGTACTGCCGAGCCGCCCTCGTAACCCCTCATTTCCGTGCCACCCTGTGTTTTAGGCCCATCACGCGGCCCCACATACGCCAAGACCGCCACGCCAGAAGGTGTCCGTGGCTTCCTGAACGTAACTTCTTGAATTAGCAAGGGGTTGTAAAGAACCCCTCATACTTTTCATCGTATGCGTATTCTATGCTTGGAGAAGGGTGTAGTCAAGGGGAAATTACTAACTATGGGGTAGGAAGACTTCGCCTAGCACAAAATATTGTGGTAAATCCGCGCCAACCTCGTTCCTGCACGGGGCGAGATGTCTTGGCAACCGCATAACTTCTGTGCTATAAAATACATAACTTGGGAAAGAAGTGCCGACCTGGTCTTCAGTGCCTGGGGACGATTCCAACTTGAAACGCGAATGCCTCATAGTCTTAAGTGGCCCGCTTGCGGGCGCTCAAATCGATATTGTCGGTTCCCTGACCATCGGACGGAGTCCCGAAAACAGCATCCAACTGAACGATCTGCAGGTGTCCCGGCGCCACTGCGTGCTCCAGCAGACGCCAAACGGGACCATCATCAAAGACTTGGGGTCCGGAAACGGGACCTTCATCGGCGAACAGCGTATCCTCGAATACCGGCTGGCCGAGGGTGACATCATCAAGGTCGGCCCGTTCTCGCTGCGCTACCAATCCGCGCAGGGCGTCGCGATGACGACGCCCCGCCCCATCGCACAGCGGCCGCCGAGCGAGCGCGGCAGCGTGCGGTTCGATCCGTCGGAGATGGCGAGCAAGGTTCAGGCTGCGTCCGCGGACAACGTGTACAAGACGTTCTTCCAGATGCCGGCAGGCGTAACCAGCGCGGACCAACTGAAAGAAACGCAGAAGCGCCTCCAGGCGGTCTACGAATCGAACCAGATCATTTCGTCCGAGCGTGACCTGAAAAAGTTGTTCGAGCGCGTCATGGCGCAGATTTTCAAGCTCGTTCCCGCACACAATGGCGTCATTCTGCTCAAGGACGAGAAGAAGGGCGAACTGATCGTCGAGTTCGTGCAGCAGGGCGAGGGCCAGGGCGAAGTCGCCATGAGCCAGAGCATTGTAAAGCGGGCCTTCGAGCAGGGCGAGGCGATTATTACGTACAACGCCGCGGACGACGCGCGGTTCGACGCGGGCGCGAGCATCATCGCGCAAAACATCACGTCCGCCATGTGCGTTCCGCTGACGCACCAGAACGCGCGTCTCGGCGTGATTTACGTGGACACGCGCGGCACGCGCAACGCGTTCGCGCAGACGGACCTTGAACTGCTCGTCGCGCTTTCCGGTCCCGCGGCCATCGCGATCCGCAACGCGCAGTACCTGGCGAAACTGCACAAGTCGTATCAGGACACGTTAATCGCACTCGCGAACTCGATCGAACTGCGCGACCACTATACCGTCGGGCACACATGGCGCGTGACCAACTTCGCACTCGAGATCGCACGCGCCCTGGGTTGGACGGACGACAAACTGAAAGAGTGTGAAATGGGCGGCGTGCTCCACGACATCGGGAAGATTTCCGTGGACGATGCCGTCTTACGCAAGCCGGGGCACCTCACCGACGAGGAATTCGAGAAGATGAAGGTGCACCCGGAGAAGGGTGCGCGGCTGCTGCAGGACATCGAATTCCTTGCGCCTTGCATCCCTTACGCGCTGTACCATCACGAGCGATTCGACGGGCGTGGCTATCCCTTCGGACTGAAAGGCGAGGAAATCCCCATCGAAGGACGGCTGCTCGCCGTCGCGGACACATTTGATGCGATGACCAGCAACCGGCCGTACCGCAAAGGACTCGATCCGAACTTCGCGATTTCCGAACTGGAAAAAGGCAAGGGCACGCAGTTCGATCCCGACGTTGTGGACGCGATGGTGAGGGCGTACAAAGAAGGGAAAATCGATCGATTGTTGCAGGACTACTACAAGAAGGAAGAAAAGAGCATCGCGTGCCCGTTCTGCAGCACGTATCTCCGCCTCCCCGAAGGCGTCGAAGCGGGCCACGAATTCCCCTGCGGCGTCTGCCACCGCCAAATGAAACTGCTATTCGCCAACGATATGTACTACGGCGAACTCACCGCGCGATCGGAGCGCGGGCCTATGCACACGCCCCTGCCCGGTGTGAGCCCGGCCGATACCTCCGCCGCACCGGCCAACGCGATCAAATAATTCCCGCGGTTAGCGATAATCGCGGCGGGGCGGCCGTTCTTCGCGCGGACGCGCTTCGTTGATCCGCAGCGCGCGCCCCTTCAGGTCTTTCCCGTTGAGCCCCTCGATCGCGGCTTCGCCTTCGCTCTTCGACGACATCTCGACGAAGCCGAACCCGCGCGACTGCCCCGTCATCTTGTCCATGATGACGCTCGCCGACTTGACCGTGCCGTACGCCGAGAAGGCGGTGCGCAGGTCGTCGTCGGACGCCGAGTACGAAAGGTTGCCCACGTAGATGTTCATTGCGATCTCCTCCAAGTACGTCCCTCGCGCGCAAAACAAACCTCGATCACCACAGGATTGCAGCATCAGGAAGCGTCGGCTGAAGAAATGTTTGAAGTGTCCGCTTGACCGTTAATCCAGCATCTCTCACACAACCCGCGCGCCGCCGACGTGGGCGCGTCTAAGGTAAGGGTATAACACAACGTCCGAATTCTTGCAATAGCCTTGTAGCGGAGCAAAGCCGTGCCAAATGCGTTGAAACCGGGCGGTCCCCGTGCTAGCGTGCGCCCAAATATGGGCGAACATTCAGCAGAGGGCGCCGCCAAACGCCGCCACATGGCAACTGTCGGCGTGACGCTCGCGATCCTGCTCGCACTTGCGGCCTATCTACGCTTCTACCGCCTCCCCGATCAGGGCATACTCGGCGTGGACGAAGGCCGCTACGTGCTCGACGCGCTCAGCGCGCGCGCGGAACTGAACGTGTATGCCGGCCTCGTTCGCGGCAAGTTTGGCGAGATGACCGGCGGCGCGGAATTCTCGCTGCCCGCCTTTCTGGCGCAAGCGCACGCCGGCCTGTCCGAACAACATCCCTTCGCGCCGAAGCCGGGGTTCGCGTGCGCGTCCGCAATCGCGATGAAGCTTACAGGCAACGTTATCGGCGCATGTTCGTACGTCGAGGCAGTGTGCGGCGTGCTCTCGGTCATGATCGTGTTCGGCTTCGTTCGCGATCTGCGCAACGCGCGCTCTGCTTTGATCGCGTGCGCACTGCTCGCAGTCTCCAGCTACCATATCTACTTTTCGCGCAATGCCTACCCGCAATGCAGCGCCGGTGCGTTGCTGCTGCTCGGCGTGTGGTGCCATTACCGATGGTTCCGCACGCACCAGAACATGGATCGTCCCACGCGCTGGCCGTGGCTCGTGCTTTCGGGCGTTCTTTTCGGTTTGAGCTTCTGGTTTAACTACCAAATCGCCGGCGCCTTTCCCGCGGTTGCGCTCGTTCACGTGCTCGCGTGTGCGCAGACGGCGAACGTCAAAACGGTCGCGCGCGCATTTATGGGCGGTTCGCTGGTAATGCTCATCGGGTTCGTCTCCGTCATCGCCGTGGCGGAAGCGTGGACGTATCCAATCATCGTGCTGTACCGTAGCTACGGCCTGGTCTATCCGCACGCGACGTTTCTCGAATTGCTCGCGCCACGGCTCATCGGCCAATCCGGCGTCGAATGGAACGCGTCGGGCTGGCCGCTGCTTGCGTATTTCATTTCGGTCACCGACGGCTCGCTGTACGCAACAGCCATTGCGCTTCCCATCGCCGCTGCGTGCGCGCACGCGCTCTACGTTTCCGCACGCCGGCGCAATGTGCGCGCAGTGGCACATCCCGCGATTACCTACGGCGTGGTTCCGTTCGCCGTAATCTGGGCGGTGTTTTCGTTCAAGACCATGCAGGGGGCGCGCACGTTTACCTCGGCGCTCCCGTTTCTATTCGCGGTGACGGCGATTTCCATCGACTACGCGTTGCGCGTGACCGCGCGTGCGCCCAGGTACGCGTTGGTCCCCGCGGCCGGTTGCGCGCTTGCCGGCCTGTTCTTTCAGTACCCGGGCCGGCTTCACGAAGTGCTTACTATTCGATCTGCGTATCCACGTGTCGTGCAATTCGCGCGCGAGCAACAGCCGCCGTCCGCGTGCGCGGCATGGTCGGCAGTGCTCGAAGCATACGGCGCCGCCTACGGCGTGGAGACGCGCAGCATTTACGCAGACTCGGGAGAACCCACACCGCCGATCTTCGTGAGCGACTGGCAAGAACTGTACAACCGCCGCGCGCCGGACTTTCCCTTCGGCCTCGCGCCCGGCGCGGTTCCCCTAGCGTCGTACAAGCATGAGTTCGGCCGCGTCTTTCTATCCATCGAAGCGTTTCCGTCGTTCGGCAACACGTGGGAGAATATCGCGTGGACACAACAACTCGATGTCGACGCAAACCGCAAGCTTCTGGTGTACGCATCGCGCGATATTGAGCACGCGACTGCGGGGCAGTCGCATTGAATCTGTTAATTGCTCAACGTTGGGATGAGAGCGTGACGAGGCCCACAACGGTCTTGCCGAAGTGGACCTAATGCCCTCTCGCACTTTTCCGAACATGTAGACAAGAAAGAGCGCCCTTGGCGAAATAGGCGCGATACCATTGTACGGTCTCCGGCGAAATGCGGGCGGCCCGGTCCGCATGCTAGAATCCGCTCTCCTGTTCGTTGTCCAAAGGTAAACCCGTGATTTTCTTCAACGCTATCGTATTGGCCATTGTCGAAGGTCTGACCGAATTCCTCCCCATCAGCAGCACGGGACACCTAATTCTCGTCGAGCGTTTCTTTCCGCTCGATGCCGCGGAAGGCTCGAAGTTCGGCAAGGCGTTCGAAGTCTTAATCCAATTGCCTGCCATCGTGGCGGTCGTTGTCTACTTCTGGAGCAGGTTGTGGCCGTTTGGCCGGGGCGAAGAGCACCGCGCGAAGACGGTCGCGCTGTGGTCGCGTGTGGCGGTTGCGTTCGCGCCGGCTGCGCTCCTGGGATTCCTCTTCCACGACGCCATCGAGTCTCGCCTGATGTACAGCGTGCCTGTGGCCGTGGCCCTTGTTGCCGGGGGCGTCGTTCTGATTGCGCTAGAATACCGGGGTCACGTAGCGACGTTCGAGTCGGTACACGACGTGTCGTTTCGGACGGCCTTTGGCATCGGCATGCTGCAATGCCTTGCCCTATTTCCCGGCACCTCGCGATCGGCGGCGACGATCATTGGCGCAATGCTGCTTGGCGCGGGCCGGGCGGCCGCCGCGGAGTTCTCGTTCTTCCTCGCCGTCCCGACCATGATCGGGGCGTCCACCCTGACATTGGTGAAGCACGGCGTGGGTTTCACGGGACAGCAATGGGCGCTCTTGGCGCTGGGAAGCGCCGTTTCGTTCGCGACCGCGTACGCCGCGATTGCGTTCTTGATGCGCTACATTCAACGCCACAGCTTTACGGGGTTCGGCGTCTATCGCATCGTCCTGGGCGGAATAGTCCTGCTGGCCTATTTCGTTTACGGGTGGTAACGTGGGTGCAACACATCACTGGGCTGGGAGGATATTTCCATGCAAGAACGGACCGGAGAACTGACGTTCAAGGGCAACCCGCTGACGGTTTTCGGCAAGCACGTCGCCGTGGGGAGCAAGGCCCCGGACTTCACGCTGCTGGCGAACGACCTCTCGCCGGTAACGCTGGCGACCCATGCGGGCAAGGTACGGATCGTGAGCGTCGTTCCCTCGCTGGATACGCCGGTGTGCGACACGCAGACCCGCAAGTTCAATGAGGCCATCGCAAAGCTGGGTGACAAGGTCGTCTGCTACACGGTGAGCGCAGACCTGCCCTTCGCGCAAAAACGCTGGTGTGCCAACGCAGGTATCTCGAGCGTCGTGTCGCTCTCCGACCACCGCGACATGAACTTCGGCAACGCCTACGGCACGCACATCAAGGAACTGCGCCTCGAACAACGATCCGTCTTTGTGATCGACGGGAACGGCACGGTGCAGTACGCGGAATATGTGCCCGAAGTGGCGCAGGAACCCAACTACGACGCACCCTTGGCCAAGGCGAAGGAACTCGCCGGGTAACGGAAGCGCTCCAAGCCGCGCGCCATCGCGCAACGACAATTGAATTGGGGGCGAACCCTAGCCGAGTTCGCCCCCAATTGCTGCTTCGCTAGGCGGGCAACGCCGCGGCAATTTCTATTGGAAGAATTCCGCGAACGTAGCGTATTCCTTCGTGATCGGGAATTTGTCGGACGGGTACTTGAGAAACTCGACGTGGCCGTCCATATAGAGAATGTTCGCGCCGCCGGGCACGTGATTGAAATTCTGGACCAGCGTGCTTACCGATTCAAACATAAGGGGCACCGTCGATTGCGCTTGCGCGGAGCCCGCAGGATTGTTGATATCGGTAATGAAGAACCGTTCGATACCTTCGCGGAGGCGATGCACCGTAAACGTCTGACCGCTCAGATCGGGGTATGCCGCGTTTACGGGGAACGTGATGGTAAAGTCCTTGTCCGGATTCAGAAAAATGTTCGCGAGTTGAACGCCCGCATTCGCGGCTTCGGCCAAATCCAGGCCGTTGTTGTCCAAGTCCCAAATCTTCAGCCAGCGATTGTCCGTAATCGCATACCCGAAGTATCCATACGATTCGTCGCCTTCCGCGCTAAACCGTGTGATGTCGATCTGGCCCGTGACCGAATTCACCCAAATTTCCGTCGGATCGCCGGCAGGATCGAAGGGATCGTCGGAGACCGCATCCGAAGGACAGATCATGACATGGGCGTCCGTCAGGTATTCGGGGTACAGATGCACCATCTCAGGGGCAAAACTCGGTTGGTCCGCAATCGTAAACGGCAATTCCGTGTCTTTCGCGATAATCGTCTTCGGGGGGAACTTTTCACCCCTGGACTCGCCCGTATACATCTTGAACACGATTCCCAACTGCTTCAGGTTGTTCTGGCACGACGCCCGGCGGGCCGCCTCGCGCGCGCGTGCCAAGGCCGGCAGCAGAATCGCGGCGAGAATCGCGATAATCGCGATAACAACCAACAGTTCAATCAGCGTAAACCCATACCTTTTTTTCACAGTATGACCTCCAAGCCAGTGTGGGTACTATGACCCGCCCCAAATTCGAACCCGTGTGATGGTGTACACCACCGCCCCGATGCGCCCATGTGCCACCCGGCCCTCACTTCCAGATGGCGCAGAGAAGCAGGCTGCCCAAGAAGAAACAAACAAAACCCGGTAACCGAGCCGTGGGAACGGAGGCAACTATAGCACAAGTTGCAGTCGCTGCGTACCAGTGAGTTCCCTGATTCGCGCTCCCAGGGCGTTGGCGCGGCAGGACTTGGAGGGCGTTGGGATTTCGCCGTCCCGAGCGCGTAAGATTGTGGAATCTATTTGCCCGCTCGAGGGATCGAGGGTAGGGGGCAAAAGGGAGAATTCCGATGCGAATCGTATCGCTTGTCGCAGTGACATATCTGTTGACAACTCTGGCCCTCGCCCAGAAGGGCCTCGAGGGCCAACCCGCCAAAGACCCCGAACTCGTACGCGCGCTCGACGCGGCGTCCGCGGCATTCCTGAACGCCCAGCGCGACGCCGCCGCCGGAAAGATGCTCGAATTCCGGGACTCGCTGAACCTCGCGAACCTGCGCTGGGCCGAGTGTTACGGGAAGTACCGCGAGTGGCCCACATCGGATACGGCGTGGCGGCCCAACTTCGACGCGATTAACAACGCGTTGCTGAATGCCGTCAATCAGGTGTCTCCCGGAAACAATTTGCCCGCGGCGAAAGTGCAGATCGATTCCGCCGCGAGCACGTTGACCAGCCTGCGTTCGCGCAACGGCGTGCTCGACGTGCTCGCCGCAACGGAGAATCTTACGAAGTCGGTCGAGGGGTTGCAGACGACCATCGCGGGGCTGCAGGGCAGGCCGCTTACCCCGGCAGATATTACGGCGTTGAAGACGTCGTTTGGGTCATTTCGCGATAACTACTCCGTGTTCACCCAGGCCGCCATGGACGCGAATGCCTTCGGGTTGGGCCAAGGCGAACTCGAGTCCCTGCGCAAATTGATCGCTGTGCAAAACATCGGTATCGATACGGTGTTCAACATCTTGAGCAATCCCGACACGCCGGGTCTCGTTACGCAGTGGCAATCGCTGCGCGATCAAATCCTGACCATGCTGACCGACCTGCGGACGCAGGCCCCTGCGAGCGAGGCCGTGGCCGCGCCGCAAACCACGGTGGACAACGGCCAGCCGTCTAAAGACAACGGCAGCCCAGCCGAACCCCGGGACCGGCCCAGACTGTTGCCGCGGCTGCGCCGATAAGCCTGAAGCGGACCTCTTGCGCAATACGGTCGTCCCCCCTATAGTGGCGAACGGGTGAGTCCGGCTGCGCCGAAATCCAACCGTGGAGGTCCGATTCATGTCCAGCAGTATTCTGCGCGCGGCGCTTGCCGCCGCAATCGCGCTCGTGTTCGCGGCGCCGTGCTTCGCGCTTCACCATCTCATGCAAATCGAGACTGTCGTGGGTTCCGTAAACGGCGACACGGAGGCGCAAGCCATCCAACTACGCATGCGCAGCGGGACACAGAATTTTCTGGCCGGGACAAAATTGAAGGCATACGACGCGACGGGTGCGAACCCGATCACGCTGTTCGATTTCAATTCCAGCGTCCCGAACGGGTCGACCGGCGACCGTGTACTGTTGACGACTGCCGCGTTCGACGCGCTCACGACGCCGAATTGCGAACCGGACTTCACGCTCACGAATCGGATTCCCGACTCGTACTTTGCCGCGGGCCGCGTGACTTTCGAGGAAGACGATGGCGAAATCCTCTGGTCGTTCGCGTGGGGCGGCAGCGCGTACACCGGGTCGACCACCGGCGGCCTTGACAACGACTCGGACGGCCAGTTCGGCCCCCCACACCCGGAACCGCTGGCGTCATCGGTGAAGTACCCCGACGCCGCGGCGCCCTTCGTATGCACGCTTGCGAGCAGCGCGTTGAGCACGGCGAACAACGCCGACTACGTCGTCGATACCGACGGCGGCACCGTCACCAATAACGCCGGCGAATCGTTTGCCGTGGACGGCGGGCCGAAATCGATCACCGTCACAAAACCCGACAGCGGCAGTCAGATTCACACGGGCACATCATTCGATATCAGGTGGAACTTCTCCGGCAATATCAACAAGAAAGTCCGCATCGACCTGTTCCAGGGACAAAACAAGATCGAAACGATCGAGAAAAAGGCGAAGTACAACAAGAAGTTCACATGGGACGTGCCCTCCAGCCTTCCGGCTGGTTCCGACTACCGCATCCGCGTGCTGGACAACAAGAACGGCATCGGCGACAAGAGCGACGCGTTCTCCATCGAGACGAATTGATTTCACGAGACTCCGGTAAAGAGTATGGAAGCAACCCAAATACAGAACTTGATTGGACGTGTCATTCCATGAATAGAGACGTTCAACAGGCTGTATCCCATTTCTGGAGCACGAGGTCCGCCCAGGCGCTAAAACAGAGCGAAGCAGGCGGAAGAGATCGGGGGAACCGTAGCGCCGTTACCGGTGGAAAGCAGATGGACGGGTTTGTCGAGCTGATCGCAAAACTGGCGCGCTGCGCCGGTCTTCCAGCCGATTGTGTGTTCATGAACCGTAAAGTCGAGTTGCCGGGGTATTTTCGTCCCACTAAAGAGTGGGACGTGCTCGGCGTCCATAAGGAACAACTCATCTTCGCGATCGAAGCGAAATCTCATGTCGGGTCGTTTGGCAACAACTTCAACAACCGGACGGAAGAAGCGATGGGCAGCGCATTGGATTTGTGGACCGCGTTTCGCGAGGGGGCGCTGAACAAAACAATCACTCCGTGGCTCGGATATATTATGCTGTTGGAAGATAGCCCCCGGACAAACAGCCCGGTCGCGGTGCGGGAGCCACACTTCAAGGTGTTGCCGGAATTCGACGGAGCGTCGTACTCGAGGCGCTATGAATTGTTTTGCAGGAAGCTCGTGAGGGAAAGACACTACAGCGCGGCGCTCTTCCTTACGTCGCGGTCGAACGCAATCGATTCGGGGAAGTACAGTGAGCCGGCAGATGACCTTTCATTTGACGGATTTTCAGCCTCGCTCTGCGCGCACATCAGCGCGTGCGTGCGATAGGATGCATTCGTGACGACACATGTCGAGAAGCGTCTCATAACAACGCATCGGCTCATTCAGGCTGACGCCCGTCACATGCCATTTGTAGCGGACGAGTCCGTACATCTGGTGGTGACTTCACCTCCGTATTGGACGCTAAAAGAGTACAACCAAAACGCCGCCCAACTTGGCCACGTCGAGGACTATGAGGATTTTCTTCTCCAATTGGGTATGGTCTGGCGCGAGGCGTATCGGGCGCTCGTTCCGGGCGGCCGAATGGTTTGCGTCGTCGGCGACGTGTGCCTTTCTCGCCGAAAGAACGGGCGGCACGTTGTGGTCCCGCTACACGCCGACATCTGCGTGCAATGCCGGAGGATCGGGTTTGACAACCTCAATCCAATAATCTGGCACAAGATTGCGAATGCCCAGTACGAAGTCAACGGCAGCGGTTCGGGCTTTCTCGGAAAGCCTTATGAGCCAAACGCCATAATCAAGAACGATATCGAGTTCATACTGATGCAGCGCAAGCCTGGCGGATACCGGACGCCAACTCTTGAGCAGCGCGAAAAAAGTATGATCAAGAAAGCCGAATACGAGAAGTGGTTCCGCCAGTTCTGGACGCTTAGCGGCGCTTCGACAAGAAACCATCCGGCGCCCTTTCCATTCGAACTCGCATACAGATTAGTCAGAATGTTTTCGTTCTGGGGAGATACGGTACTCGATCCGTTTTCGGGCACCGGCAGCACAATGCTGGCGGCACTTAAGGCAGAACGGAACAGCATCGGTGTCGAGATCGACCCCGACTACTGCAAGGCTTCCCTTCAGCGTTTGAACGAAGAAGGAGTAAGCCTGTTTTCCGACATTCACATCGAGTTCTTCCGGCACGCGGCGGCGGGAACCGCTACTCCAAAGGTGCATGAGGAACGGGCCGCCTACGCCGCAAAGCCCACACGGCGCAGCGGCCGATCGAAAGTAACGACGCAAAGACCTGCTTCCCCTAAAAGGAAATGAAGTACAAAAATCTCGGCGTTAACGACCTTGCCGTCTCCGTGCTGTCCTTCGGTGCGTGGCAGATTGGGGACGCGGCGTATTGGGGCGTGGACGACGCCACAGACACGCAAAGGACCATCGACGCCGCAATCGACGCGGGGATTAACCTGTTCGATACGGCGGAGATGTATGGGAAGGGTGAATCGGAGCGCCTATTGGGCAGAGCGCTTGGCGCGAAGCGCGCCCGCGTACTTGTGGCGTCGAAAGTGTGGCCGGACAAGTGTTCGCCTCCGCTCCTGCGCAACGCGTGCGAAGACAGCTTGCAACGCCTCGGCACGCACTATCTCGATCTCTATCAAGTCCATTGGCCGCCGCGCGACGTCGCATTTGACGATGTTTACGCGACACTCGCGGCGCTGCGCGACGAAGGCAAGATTCGCCATATCGGCGTGTCGAATTTCGGCGTCACAGACCTCGATGCATGGTTTGCCGCGGGCGGTTGCGTGTCGAACCAACTCGGCTACAACCTCCTGTTTCGCGCCATCGAGCGGGAGATTCTTCCCGCGTGCGAGCGGCGCGGTTGCGGCGTGCTGGCGTACATGCCGCTGATGCAGGGGCTGCTCGCGGGCCGCTGGAAATCCCCGGACGAAGTGCCCGTCGCGCGCAGGCGGACGCGCCACTTCGCCGGTTCCCGCGAGGGCACGCGCCACGGCGAAACCGGATGCGAGGACGTGACGTTCACCGCACTGCGCGCGATTGAGCGCATCGCCGAGGGTCTTGGCCAGCCGATGGCGAACATCGCGTTGGCGTGGGCCATTGCGCAGCCTTCGATCACGAGCGTTATTACCGGCGCGCGCAGACCGGATCAATTGCAGCGAAACACCGATGCCGCCAGCTTGACGCTGTCAGCGGATGCGCTGGCGGCGCTGGACTCCGCGACACGGCCCCTCAGAGACTACTTTGGCCGCAACGCCGACATGTGGCTGCCGGAAGCCGAGAGCCGAATTCGCTAATCGGGCCGATTTCAGGACACAATACCGTTTCTGACCTTCACACCATGAGCGCAACCGGCGTGACAGACAACGACTCCACAATAGAACGCATCGGCCCTGCGCGGGGCATTGTGTTTGCGCGCAACGCGCGCAGCAAATCCGTGCCCGCGCCTACGCTCGAACAGTGGCTTCGCCTGAACCGCGCCGTATTCAAATGCGAGAAGGTCGATGTAATTGCGCGCGCGGACGACTGTGAGACCCTGCGCCTACTTCATGCTCCTGCCGAGGCGCTCGACGTGCGGCTCTCTCTCCGGGTCGATTGCACGGGTGCGCCGCCGTCCGCAGCGTCGTTGCGCACCGCTCAACTCTGGGACATGTGCCTGTGTACGCCGCACCCGGATTTCGCGGAACTCGACGTGTGGCTGCGCACCTGCGAACAGGCCGGGTTGCGCGCCCGCGTCCAGCTCGATGCGCCGTTCGACAGCGGAATCAACATCGCGCGCGCGGGGGAGCTCCTCGCGCGCGCGTGCGCCGTGAACATCGTGGCAGCCGATCCGTTTTCGACGGCGCCGCCCGCGCGCAACGCGTTGCACAGCGACATGAGCGCGAAGCTCGCGGCCGAGCTTGCAGGGGACCTGGCGTCCCGCGGTATCGAGGTGAACCTCGTCGGTTTTCCATTTTGCGCAATTCCCAATGACCTCTGGGCGCACGTCGTCAACGGGCCGCAGTACTTCCTCGATCATCAGCAGTACAAGCGCGAGCCGTTTGCGCTGGCGGCGGCGCTGTTTCGCCGCGATCCCATGTGGGTACGCCTCGCGATCATGATGCGGCTCGGGCAGCACACTTCTACGAACAACCCCATCGATCGCATTCTGCTGCCGTGGGTGATGGACCACGCCTGGGTGCGCGCACGGGTTTGGGCGCTCCATAAACTCACACGGCACCGGCGCGCGGCGCTTCCGGCGTCGCCCGCGGAAGCGGAACTGGAGGTTGAGCGGCAGCGCGCCGCGCGACTGGCGGCGCGTGGTCCCGTCTGCGGGACGTGCCGCTTGCGAAGAATCTGCGCAGGCGCCGCTCCGATCGAACGCAATCTGCCCGGCCTCGCCATTGTCTCGCTGCCGGGCGAGGACATTGTCGATCCGCTGTTCTTCTCGCGCGCACAGCATAAGTACTACGACCCACTGGACGCGGCGCGGCGGGATGCAATGAGCGCTCCCAGCGAGATCGCCCAGCACGCGAATGCCATCGTGACCAACACACCGCCTGCGCGCGAGATCGATTCGTTCGAGTACAAGGTCGACGGCACATGGAGTTGGCAGTTGCCGGGAAGCCTTCGCTGGTTTTCGTTCGCGGGCGGCGAAAAGCTCAGCACGCCCCTCGCACGCCTCGATCCGCCCTTCACGCTGTCCGTTACGTTTGGCGGCGGCATCGCGGACTACATCGGGTTCGCGTTGGGACGCGGCTGCAGACTGCTCTGTCCCATGACAGCGTTCACGCACCGGGTCGTGCTGCACGTGGAGTCGGACGGCCAGTACGCGTTCCTGCGCGACGGCCAAGCGATTCGGCCCGCCGAGTTTGTAGGCCAGTTCTATGCGCCTACGCGCTTGGGTAAGGGAATCGAGCCACGCATCGCCGCGTGGAACATTGATGGCACCATCGGCACACAAGCGGTCTACATCTGGCAACCCGGCGAAACCCGCGTTCCCGATAGCGAGTATCTCGTTTCGATCGTGATCGTCTGCACGCGATATTCCCGGCGCTTGCAGGCGAGCCTGCGCAACATCGCGCACCAGCAGGGGATTTCGATGGACGGCGTCGAAGTCATCGTCGCCTTCGTGCCCGGACTCGACGCGACCAACGATGTTATCGACAGCATGCAGTTGGCCTATCCGAGTCTCACGATTGTGCCGACACCGTTCGCTCCGGAGTTCGCGAACACCAAAGGGCTGATGCTGAACGAGTGTCTGGACAAAGCGCGCGGCGACTGGGTAATGGTGCTCGATGCGGACATTGTCCTCGCGCCGGACATGCTGGCGCGATTGACGGCGCTTCCCGCCGACTGCAAATTCGCAATCCCCGATGGCCGCAAGATGTTGTCGCGCGAAACGACCGCGCGCGTGCTGCTCGGCGACATCACGCCCTGGGAGTCGTGGCACGAACTACTCGAGGGCGCGGGCGAGTATCGCATGCGCGAGGCAGACGGCGTACCCGTCGGGTATTGCCAGTGCGTGCGGCGCGAGTGCCTCGATCGAGTGCGCTACGAAGAACTCCACCATTTCGAGGGCGCGGACTGGAAATTTGGAAAGGACATGCGCGACGCCTTCGGCATGGAATACCGCCTCGATGGAACCCCCGTGCTCCATCTCGATCATGGCAGCAGCAATTGGTACGGCGCGTCGCGGCATTACTAGAGCGATTCAAGATTGAGCGCACACACAGTTTGCAGGTGAAGGACTTTCTTACATCCCCAGGAATCCCCATTTAGAGGGTGACATTAAGAATCGCAATACGACAACGTTCGCGCTGAACTAATTCCCCCTACGTTGAAGGGGGTTTCAAGGGGATGTTAGCACGGTATCCGCAAGTGTGATTTGATACGGGCAGACAAATTGCGCTTTGGCGGGTAAACGGACATACTGGTCTCGGGCATCCAACTGCCTAGCCATCTTCAGGTGACACTATTCGTTTTGTAGAGGAGTATCGCGTCATGAGAAAGCTGTTTATTGCGGGTTTGGCCATTGCGTTTGTGTTGGGTGCGGCGCACGCCGAAGTGAAGGCGGACGATGTGGCCGGCGTATGGCTGACGGACGGCGGGGACTCGAAGATCGAGATTAAGAAGGAAGGCGAGAAGTATAACGGGAAAATTATCTGGCTGAAGGAGCCGAACCAGGAACCCGGTTCGCCCGAGCCCGGCCAGCCGAAACGTGACTCGAAGAATCCGGATCCTGCCAAGCAGAAAGACCCGATCGTGGGGCTGGCCTTGTTGAAGGACTTCTCGTGGGACGGATCGGGCGCTTGGAGCGGCGGCACGATTTACGATCCCGAGAGCGGCAAAACCTATAAGTGCACGATGAAGTTGAAGGACGAGAAGACGCTCGACGTGCGCGGTTACATTGGCGTGCCGGCGTTCGGGCGATCGACGGTGTGGACGCGCACGGAGGCGGAAGAGCCGGCCAGCCAACCGGCTCCCGCCGCTACCGGCACGAACAGCGAACCGGCCGCGAGCAAGCCGGACAAGAAATCGGAGTAGCGACGGGCGCCGCGATGTCCGCGGACTCGTTCAGCCGAGGCGATCGTCGGCGGGCGGGTTTTTGAACCTGCCGATTGGATGAGGGGCATGCGGCGGGTTTGAAAGCCCGCCCTCCTATTACTCAGGAGCGACCTATGAGCCGGGTATCTTCGTTCGGTGTTGTCGTGGTTGCCGCATGGTGCGGCGGGGCCGTCGCGTCTGCGCAGGAATTGTACAAGATACCCGTGGTGGATGCGCAGCCGGTCGTTGCGCAGGCGCTGCGCCTGAATGATGCGCTCACCTTTCTCGGCAGCAAGTTGAACGATGGCGACGCAGCGAAACTGAAGGCGCTCGCGGACAAGGCGCCGTCCGAAGAAACCACCGCGGCGGTGCAGGGCATCCTCGATCCGTATTGCATCGCGCTGGTGCACATCAATCCCGAGATGCGCGTGAAGGTGCATCCGGGGCCCGCGGACCGGGTGCTCATGCAGAACGGATGGAAGAGTTTCCTGGTGAAAGTCCACAACGAAGCGGGCACGCGCGCGGAGCTGGTGCCGGAGAGTCCAAACGCAGACCCGCTGTTGCACCGATCCACCAACGAGCCAAACCCAAAGGAGGACAACCTGCTGACGCCCGGACAGGTTGCGCAGCGGTTCCTCGAGATCAAGATGTACAATCGCCGGCCCATGAACGCCTTGCTGTCGGGCCTGCCGCTCGAATACGCGATCGTCGAGATTTACACGAAAGACGCGGGACAGCGCGAAGCGAAACTCGGTTTTAACATCGGCCAAGGCACGCAGGACCTCGGGTTTCGCGATCACCTCGATTTGTTGTTCGAGTGCAAGCCCGCGGTGAAGGTGACGTTGCGCGTAAAGGATTTCGACGGCAAGCCCACGATGGCCTCGTTCGTGTTCAGCGACGACGTGGAACGGCTCGCGGAAGAAGAGGACTACGCCGGGAGCATCAAGCCGGATTATCGCACGCAGTTGGCCACGAACGTGCCGCCGGGTGCGATGTTGACAAAAACGCAACGGTTCACCGGCATCTATCCGTTGCCGTCGCGGCGCGTCGCCGATGAGGACGAGTACCCTGACTTCTTCTTCCAGCCACAAATCTACCGCGGGGACGGCGAAACGGTGAGCCTGCCGCCGGGAACCTATCGCGTCGAGTACACGCGTGGGCCAGAGTATTTGCCGCAAGAGACAACGATCACCGTGCCGGACGGCGTCGTCGAGCACGAGGCGTCGTTCAAATTGAAGCGTTGGATTCACCTCGCGAAACTGGGCTGGTTCAGCGCGGACCACCACGTGCATGGCGGCGGGTGTTCGCACTACGAGAGCCCCGCGGCGGGCGTCGATCCTGTTGCGATGTTCCGGCAGGGGCTTGGCGAAGACTTGAACGTATCGTGCGTATTGAGTTGGGGGCCGTGCTGGTACCACCAGAAGACGTTCTTTTCCGGTTCCGTTCACCCCGATTCGACGTCCACGAACGTGATGCGCTATGACGTCGAGGTTTCCGGGTTCCCCTCGAGCCACGCGGGGCACCTGTGTCTGCTGCGGTTGAAAGAAGACGACTACCGCGGCACAACGAAGATCGAGGAATGGCCGAGTTGGACTCTGCCGGTCTTGCAGTGGGGGCAGGAGCAGGGCGCGGTCGTGGGCTATTCGCATTCGGGTTGGGGCCTCGAACCGCTCGAACCGACGACGGAACTGCCGAACTACGTTATGGCGAAGTTCGATGGCATCGGCGCGAACGAATACATCGTGACAGGTCCGCTGGGCGCGTGCGATTTCATCAGCGCGGGCGACACACCGGTCGTGTGGGAATTGAACATCTGGTACCACACGTTAAACACGGGCGTCACCACGCGCATCAGCGGCGAGACGGATTTCCCGTGCATCTATGACGAACGCGTCGGCATGGCGCGCAGCTACGCGCCGATGAGCGGCAAGCTCGACTTCGATGCGTTCGTTGAAAAGATCAAGTTGGGCGAGAACTATGTGTGCGACGGGAAGTCGCACATTCTCGATTTCCGCGCCGACGGCGTGATCATGGGCCAGAACGGCAGCCTGCTGAACCTGTCCGCGCCGAAGACCGTGAAGGTGTCCGCACGCGTCGCGGCGTACCTGCCGGAACTTCAGGACGAGACCGGCATGACATTGGCGTCGCAGGGCATCAACGCGTCGCCGTATTGGCATATCGAAAAGGCGCGCATCGGCACGACGCGCACCGTTCCCGTCGAACTCATCGTGAACGGCAAACCGGTCGCGCGCGAGGTCATCGAAGCGGACGGAAAACTGCGGAGCGTTTCGTTCGACTGTCCGATCGGCCACTCGAGTTGGATCGCGCTGCGGGTGCTCGCCAGCAGTCACACCAATCCCATCTTCGTGACGGTCAACGACAAGCCGATTCGCGCGTCGAAGCGGAGCGCCGAATGGTGCCGCGCGGCGGTGGAGCGGTGTTGGCAGATGAAGGCGCTGCACATTCGCGACTCCGAACGGCCCGCGGCGAACGTAGCGTACGACCGCGCCCGCGCCTATTACGACAGGGCCATCGCGGAATCTACTGCCGAATAGGAGCGTACGCGCAGAAAACCCGCGAACCGGCTGCGAAGACTACAGCGGCAGCGCGCGGTACTTCTTTCGGCCGGCTTGCGGGCCGTCGGCTTTGAGTTCGCCGAGGTTCTTGACGACGCGCTTCACGGCGGTGGCGATATCGTCCATGTCCTTCTTCGATCCCATGAGATATTTGTGGTGGATTGCGACGCCGCTTTTGGTGTGCGCGTCCGTGCACACGGGCAGGTTGAAGCGCGCAGGATCGATCTTCTTCCAGTAGTCCGCGTTGAGGTGGTGGCGCGGTTTCGTGTGCGGCTTGTAGAGGCTGCACGCGTTGAGCGGTTCGTACGGCGGCTGGAACTCGGCGTGTACTTCCGCATTGAGCGCGGCGCTGAAGTGGTTGTTCGTGATCCCTTTCGCGGCCTGAAGGACGTTCCAGTCGAGCCGGAACGTAAAATTGAAGTAGCTCGCCTGCGTAATGTCCTTGCGGCGGCGCATGGGCAGGATGCCGGGAATCTGCGCAAGCAGCGAATTGAGGTACTGCGCGTTTTCGTCGCGGCGCTTCACCTGATCGTCGAGCCGGGCGAGGCCGCCCAGCAGAATTCCCGCCTGCCATTCGGTGAGGCGATAGTTGCCGGACTGGACCGTGTTGGTCATGTCGTCCTTGTAACCGCGGCCGCAGTTGCGCAGCGAATACAGGCGCTCGAAGAGTTTGCGGTCCTGGCACATGTTGAAGCCGCCTTCACCGCTCGAAAGCACCTTGCTTTCCTGAAAGCTGAAGCTGGAGACGTCGCCGAGAGTGCCGACACCCTTGCCCTTCCAGAACGCACCGTGCTGGTGTGCGCAATCTTCGATAAGGAAGAGGCCCTTGTCGCGGCAGAGTTTTTGGAGTTGGGTCATGTTGGCCATGCAGCCGTAAAGATGGACCACGATGATCGCTTTGGTCTTCTTCGTGATGGCGGCCTCGGCCTTCGCGAGGTCGAGACACCACGTGTCCGGCTCGACATCGACAAGGATCGGGACGGCGTTCACATCGAGCGCGGCGGCGGCGGTTGCCTGCCACGTGAGGCCCGGGACGATGACTTCGTCGAACGCGCCAATATCGAGTGCTTCGAGCGCGATCTGAATGCCCACCGTGCCGTTGGCGTTGCACAGGCCAAACTTCGACTTGTGGTACGCGGAGAATTCCTTGGCGAACTGCCATTCGTAGGTGCCGTCATAGGACCAGCGGTTGGAGTTGGTGATAGCGCTGAGCAGGGCGACGTCCGCCGCGTCGTGGATCGGCCATTGCGGCCACTTCGATTTTGGCGACCGGACCGGTTTACCGCCTGTTAATGCGAGCTTACCCATGACGACCCCTCCCTCCCGCGTAATCGTGCCTGACAAAAGTCATACAGTCGCAAAGGCGGAGATGATATCACTGCACAGAGCAAGCTGACAAAAGTGCTCCGGGGACGATGGGCGGGCGAACATGCTGTCCGCGGATTGGCGGGACTCCGAATGCGTGGGCTGGAAGCCCGTGCTCCTTGCGGCTCATTTTGATAAGTCTATGACATATAAGTCTTTCCACATGATTCCGGATACGCCGCCGGCGTGGAGTTGGAGGGCGAATGCCCCCTCGGTGTAGTTGGGTGTCGCGTCGGTCATGTCGGTAACCTTGACCCCGTTGACCCATGCCGCGCGCCGATTACCCTGGGCAAGAATCTCGATCTCGTTGAGGCCCTTCATGTCCTGCGCGAAGGCGCCGACGCGGGCCATGTTCGGCTCTTCGAGCCAGCCGCGTTTGTAGCTTTCGTACAAGCAGCCGGAAGCGCTCGGGTAACCCCACGCGACTTCGCCCTGCACGCCGGAAATGATCGGGAAATGCTTGTCGTCATACGCGACGGTCGAATGGTAGAACAGACCGTAGTTGCCGTCGCCGAACATGCGGTACGTACCGCGCACGCGGAAGTCTTTGAAAATCTCGCGCGTCTTGGCGTAACCCTCGGACTTCTTCTTGCCGCTGGTACCGACAATGCCGCCGTCGAGCACGCGCCACTCTTCTTCGCCGTAGAACTCGAACTGGCTGAAATCGACGCCGTTCCACAATTCGCGCCAGCCGCCCTCGCGCTTGAAGTCCTTTACGCGAATGTTGCGGAAGCGTACCTCGGACGGGCCGGTTGCGTCCGGCGAGCCGACGATGAATACGATTACGCCGTTGATGAAGCGATCGCTGGCGAACCGCCAGACCGCGCCTTTGTTGATCGCGCCGTTGAGTTCGCCGCCGTGCGCGCGGATGGCGAGCGCGTTCCACTCTTTCGCGACGGGAAGAATGCGGGTCATCGCGGTGGGCGCGTTTTCCTCGGGATACGATTCCACGGCGAACCCGGCCGTCGCCACGAAGTCAGTCGTGTCTGCGCCGAGCCGGTAGCCGTAGATGCGCTTCGGCGCGGTTGCGGGATCGGCGCCCTGCGCGAGGGGCAACGCGGGCAAGTCGTGTGCGCGCGCAACGATGGCGCCCGCACAAGGCTGGGGAGTGTGCATTTTGCATTCAAGTTCGAAGTCCGCAAGTTTGCGAACGAGCGCTATTGCCGCTTGGCCTGACTTCGCCGAGCCGACGAGTTCGCCGTTCTCGGCGCGCCACTCGCCGGAGATGACGCGCCAGCCGGTGAGATCGGCGGGGAGAACGAGTTCTTCCCATTTGGGCGATTCGGCAAATGCGATTGTGCTCACTAATACAATGGCCGCCAAATTGCGCATATCTTGATTCCTCCAACCTGAAGTGCCGCAGCGATTTCAGTCGTAGTGCTTCGTGCTCGTCATCGTAATCGCTGATCGTCCGATCGAGCTTCGAGTACGATGACGAGCACGAGAAGATTTCTCAGCCGCGTCTTATGAGCGACGGCAATGTGCTACCCCATCGCGCTCATCATTACATGCGTGAGATAGCCCGAGCCTGGCAGGTTTTGTCCGCCGTCCGCGACGATGACGGTTCCGGTGATGTACGTTGCGATGGGCGACGCGAGGTACGCGCACACGCTGCCGATGTCCTCGACGCTGCCGAGGCGGTTGAGCGGGATCGCCTCGATCATTTTTTCGCGCGCGTTGTCGGGCAGGAGCCGTTTCACGCCCTCGGTGCCGTCAATGGGACCGGGCGCGACGCTGTTGCAACGGATGCCGTACTTGCCCCACTCGAGCGCGAGGTTTTTCATGAGATTGTCGATGCCCGCCTTCGCCGCGCCGACGTGGCATTGCATCGCGTAGGGCAGAAACGCCTGGCCCGCGGAAATAAAGATGACGCAGCCGCGCGTCTGCTGCAATTGCGGGAGGGCCGCGCGGCAGGAGTTGAACGAGCCGAGGAGATCGATGTCGATGACGGACTTGAACCCGTTCGGGCTGAGCACTTCCGCGGGACACGGAAAGTTGCCCGCCGCGCCGCAGACGAGCACGTACATCGGGCCGAGGGCGTCTTCGGATCGCTTCATCGAAGCTTCGACCGCGGCGAAGTTCCGCACGTCCGCGGCGACGCCGCACGCCTTCGCGCCGAAGTCTCTCTTCAGTTCCGCGCAAGCGGCATCAAGCTTCTCCTGCGTGCGACCGCACATGCCGATGTTTGCGCCCAGACTCGCAAACGCGCGCGCGATTCCCAAATTGATTCCGCTGCCGCCGCCGGTGATGAAGACGGTCTTGCCTTGATACAGATCTTTCCTGAACACGTCGGTTATGGACATACCGCTGCTCCCTTTCGAGATAGTCCCCGCACGCCAGCCCACGCACGGGACGGCGTGACGGTATCTTGACCGATCGCGGGGGGGCTGTGCACATGCCGTAGACCGGCGGGTCGTCATTGACAGTGCAGGCCGTGTGTGGGATAATCCCACTATGGCTATCGCACGTGTCGACTCGAAGAAGCGCGTCGTCCTGCCGAACGGGCGGCCTGGAGAAGTGTACGACGTTCAGCAGCAGGACGATGGCAGGGTGGTGCTGGTCCGGCTGGAAACGCCAAAGCCACTGCCGCGCGTGGGCCGCAAGGCGTGTTTGAAAGCGATGAATGAAGCGCCACTGACACCGGTGATGTCGTGGGAGCAGCTTCGCGGCATTACCCGCGAATTATGATCTTGCTCGATACGAATGTACTCATCTACGCGGCGGACCGTAAATCTCCGTTCCACCGTTGGGCACGTGAGATCATAAGTCGCGCGGTCGCTACCGATGGTGCCGCGATCGACGCCGTTGCGCTGGCCGAACTTTGTGTAGGAGACGCGACGCCACACACCGTGGCCGATCGCGTCCGCCGTTGGGGGGTGAACATTCTGGACGTACCCGCGGCCGCAGCAGAGGTTTGCGCGTCCGCGTACCGTCGATTCCGGGAACGCCGGTTGGCGGAATCGGGCAAGTCATTGCCGGAAGCGCCACTGCCCGACTTCTTTATCGGCGCGCATGCGGCGATCATGGGTTGGGAACTCGCCACAGCGGACAAGGGCCGCTTCAGCAGCTATTTCCCTACGGTCACGCTCAAGGTTCCTCAATAGTCGCATTGCCAATTGTGCGGGGGACTAATCCAAGCGGGTCTTAAGCCAACTCGCGACGTTGGCTAAAGCTCGATCCACGTCGTAGTGTGGCAGGCTTCCATGTCTTCGCCGTGGCGGAAGGCGATGGCGGCGGTGGGGTGTCACCTGGCGCCTGGCCATAAGCGTGCCTATTCGCAGTGTGAACAGAACTGCATCCCCAGGCGCGGCAACCATTTACTCGCCAGTTATGTTAGGATAACCGTAGGACATGGCATGACGTCGATGGAGAACTCAGATGGAACGCGCGGCGTGGCGAGAACAAGTCATCATTGATCCCCAAATACATCATGGAGACCCGTGCATCAGAGGAACGAGGATTCCCGTGCGTATCCTTATCGGAAGTCTCGCGGACGGAATGACACCCGAAGAAGTAATTGCCGCCTATCCGCAACTCACTCAAACCGACGTCTACGCCGCATTGGCATATGCCGCCGAGGTGCTGCACGAAGAAATCGTGCTACCACTCTCGCCTCGATGAAGCGGTTTCTCGTCAAATTGGACGAAGATTTACCTCCGCTACTCAAGACCGCTCTCGAAAGTGTGTCCTGCCGCGTCGATACCGTTACCGACGAAGGCCTTAGTGGCACGACCGATTCAAGCCTATTTAATGTCGTGAAAAGCGACGGCCGGTTTCTTGTCACGGCCGATAAGGGGTTCGGCGATATACGCAAGTACCCGCCCGGTTCCCATCCCGGAATTCTCGTGCTTCGTCCTGACGACGACGGAATTCGGCCACTCGTCGACCTGATGGAACGTGTATTGACCTCGTACAGGCTCGAAAGTCTTGGCGGTTGTGTGGCGGTTGCGAACCCGCGTGGACTGCGGATTCGGAAACCCGCATAACGACTTCAAGACTTACGCGGACTACAGCTCGATCCACGTAGTCGTGTGGCAGGCTTCCATGTCTTCGCCGTGGCGGAAGGCGATGGCGGCAGTGGGGCAGGCCGCGACGCATTCTTCGGCGGATTTTTTGAGGGCTTCGTCGAAGCTGTGGTCGAAGGGGACGCGGATTTCGAGGTCGAAGCCGCGGCCGACGAAGGCGAGGCCGATGTCTTCGCCGTGTTTTTCGGCGATGGCGACACAGAGGCCGCAGCGGATGCATTTGCCCGGTTCGAACAGGACGTTGCCGGAGCCGATGATGCGGAAGTCGCGGACTTCGGTGGTCAGGTACTTCTTTTTTTCCGCGCCGTAGTCGGAGGCCCATTTGCGCAGACCGCAGGAGACGCGCTTGCGGCAGTCGCAATGGAGGCAGCGGCCGGCTTCCTGGCGCAGCGAACCCCGGTGCGTTTCGCCCTCGATGGGGACAACGAACATCGATTCCTTGTTTTCGTTTTTGATGCGCAAGGCTTCGAGTTCGTCCCATTCCATTTTGCCGATCTTGCACTCGAACAGGTGCGGTTCGGCGGGGCCTTCGATGCTTTTGAGGTACTTGTCGACCCAGACCGCGGCGGTCTTGCCGTTACCGACGGCGCGGACGTTGAGTTTGTGCTCTTTCGCTTCGAAGACGTTGCCGCCGACTTTGCCGACGCCGTTGCACGCCAGGATCACGGCGTCGAACTGCGTCTTCAATTCCTCGAACTCGCCGTTGACTTTCGTCTCGTAGCGGAACTGGACGCCCATCTTTGCGATGTTCGCGATCTCCTCATCGAGCACGTGCTTGGGCAACTCCTCCTCGGAGAGCTTGCGCACCTTTCCGCCCGCGAGTTTCTCGGCTTCAAAAATTGTGACGGCGTGTCCACGCTTGCGCAGCACCCAGGCCGCCGCCATCCCCGCCATTCCACCACCGACGATCGCAACATGCCGCCCCGAATCTTCGGGACATTCGAGTAGTTCCGGATTGTCCTTGCGCGCTTTTTCGGACACATTGCGGTGGAGGAATTTGATCTCCATCGTCGTGTCGTACGATCTGCGGCGGCAGGGGCTTTCGCACGGCGCGGGGCAGACGTAGCCCAAGGTGCCCGGGAAAACGAGTCCGTTCGTGACGGTAAACGCCGCGCCGTCAAAATCGTTGTCGTAAATCTGCCGCATCATTGTCGGGATGTTCATTGACGCGGGGCAGGTATGCGTGCAGGGTGCTTCGCAGTCGCCGATGTGTTCGCTGATGATAAGTTCGAGCACGTCCTTGCGCGCGGTGCACACGTCGCCGGTGTCGGTCTCGATGGTCATGCCGTCCTGCACCAGTGACGAACACGAAGGGATCAACTGGCCCGTTTTCGTGTTGCGCACGACGCACAGCATGCAGGAGTTCATCGGGCGCACGCCTTCCCAATAGCACAGCGTGGGCACTTCGATGTCCAACGAACGCGCGGCCTGGAGCACGGTGGCGCCGGGCGCGCATTCGACCTGCTTGTTGTTGATCGTTATTGTAGGCACAGGGCCTTTTCCTTCTCTTCCTTCGTGCGCGATCCGGCCTTGATCGCGTCGACGGGACAGGCGACGAGACACGCGTCGCATCGCGTGCACTCGTCGAGCCGGATAAAATGCATCTTGAACGGCTCGGAGTCAATGCAATCCACGGGACAGACCTGCTCGCACTTCGTGCAGCCGATGCAGGTGTCGATGATCCAGTAATCGATCAGCGGCTTGCACTTGCCCGCGGGGCACATGCCGTTAATGTGCGCAACGAACTCCTCGCGGAAGTATTTCAGCGCGGTGAGCACGGGATTCGGCGCGGTCTTGCCGAGGCCGCAGAGGCTCTGCTGTTTCACGACCTGGCTCAGTTCGTCGAGCAGGTCGAGGTCGGACATCTTCCCCTTGCCCTCGGTGAGGCGCGTGAGCATTTCTTTCAGGCGCATGGTGCCGATGCGGCACGGCGAACATTTGCCGCACGACTCGTGCTGCGTGAACGACAGAAAGTATCGGCACATTTCGACGATGCAGTCGGAGTCGTCGAGCACGACCATGCCGCCGGACCCCATCATCGCCCCGGCTTCCGCGAGGGCCTCGAAGTCGATTGGCGTGTCGCCCATCGATGCGGGGATGCAGCCGCCGGAAGGACCCCCGACGAGAATCGCTTTGAACTTGCGCCCGTTGGCGATGCCGCCGCCGATGCCTTCGACGATCTGATTGATCGTGATGCCCATCGGCACTTCGATGAGGCCGCCGTGACGCACCTTGCCCGCGAGCGAGAATACCTTCGTCCCCTTGCTGCGCTCCGTGCCGAGCGCTGCGAATTTGGCCGCGCCGTTGCGAATGATCCACGGGATGAGCGACAGCGTCTCGACGTTGTTGATTAAGGTCGGTTTGCCGTAGAGGCCGCTCTGCGCCGGATACGGCGGGCGGATCGTGGGCATGCCACGTTTGCCTTCGATGGACGCGATGAGCGCGGTCTCTTCGCCGCACACGAACGCGCCCGCGCCTTCGAGCACGTGCAGCCGCAGCGAACGCCCGCTGCCAAGTATGTTTTCGCCGAGGAGGCCGGCCTCCTCCAATTCAACGATTGACTTGCGAATGCGTTTCGTCGCGAGCGGATACTCCGCGCGGATGTAGAGATAGCCTTCCTCCGCGCCGACGGCAAACGACGCGAGCAGCATGCCCTCGAGCACGCGGTACGAATACGACTCGAGGATCATGCGGTCCATGAACGCGCCGGGGTCGCCTTCGTCGCCGTTGCAGATCACGTATTTCTTGTCGCCTTGCGCATCGTGGACGAACTGCCACTTCTTCCCCGTCGGAAAACCCGCGCCGCCGCGCCCGCGCAACCCGCTCGCGACGATTTCCTCGATGATGCGTTGCGCGGACCAGCCGGCGTCCGCGGCAGGCGGTTCGGTCTTCTTACCGTTGTGCCGCGCGAGGAGTATACGCCCCTTGTTGTCGCCAAACAGACACTTCTCGACGGCCGCGAACCCGCCGCGACGCAGATATTCGTCGAGGCTCGCGGGATCGAGATCGCCGCGGTACTCGGTGGCGATATGGTATTGCGCGCCGAGGAAAGTCGAAACCATGCCGTCGCGCGCTTCCTCGTCGTGGCGCACGATGATGTCGTCTTTTTCGATGCCGCCGTAGAGGTGCTCGGTCCAACGCGAGAGCGACGCGGTCAACAGGCGCAGCGGATTCTTCGGCTTGAAATGCCGCGCGACAATCTCGGAAATGTCTTCTTCCCTGACCTTCGTATAGAGCGTCGGTTGTTTGTTCGGCTCGACGACTTCGATGACCGGCACGGAATGGCACATGTGCACGCAGCTCACGTGCTTGATCGGCACGCTGGATTCGATTTCTTCGAGCGCGCGTTGAATGGCGAGTTCGATGCGATCGGAGCCGCTGGCGACGCAGCACGAATCCAGTCCAACGCGAATCTCCGCGCCGTTCTCCTTCACTTTGCGCTTGCCATTTTTCTTTTCGACGACCGGTTCGTCGCGGCGCTTCTCGAAGTCGTGCACGATGTCGCCGACGGTATCCGCCGCGGCGTGGGCGTAGGTGACGCCGTCGATCTGCATCGCGGGCGCGAGCGAACAGCAACCGAGACACGCAACCTTGCGAATCGTGTAGCGGTTGTCGGGATCGGTGTCGTTGCCTTTTTCGATGCCGAGGTGCAGGTCCATCGCCTCGTGCACGTCTTCGGCGCCCTTCACGTGGCACGCGGTGCCATCGCACAGGCTGATGACGTGCCTACCGACTGGCCTGCGGCGGAACTGCGAGTAAAACGTCGCCACGCCTTCGATGCTCGAAGGCGTGATCTCGGAGATTTCGCAGACCCGTTCGAGCGCGGCCGTCGGCAGGTAACGATACTTCGACTGTATCGCCTGCAGGATAGGAATCAACGCCTCCGGCGCGCGGCCGCACTTGCCGACGATGCGGTCGATGTCGTCGAGATTGACGTCGTTCGCTGTGCAGCACGTATCAGGCATTGGCTTGCTCGATGCAGATGAGCTGGTTTTCGGTGCGCACGTAGATGCGGCCGTCCATGAACGCGGGCGTGGCGTGCACGGGCCCGCCCATGTTGTGCGAAGCGATCAGGTTGAACGTCGAACTCGCCTGCACGATGTGCAGGTTGCCGCCGATGTCCGCGGCGTAAATGCGGTCGCCGACGACGACGGGCGACGAGTGAAACGCGTCCTCGAACTCGTGCTCCCACAGTTTCTCGCCGGTCTTTGCATCGAGACAGACGAAGATTCCGGACGCAGTACCAAAGTAGAAGCGCTCGCCATCGCCGACAGGACTTGATATTTCGGGCAGGAGTTCGTCGTATTCCCAGAGAATTTTCGGCGCGATGCCGCTGTCCCCTTTCTCCAACTGGATCGCGGCTGCGGTGGCGTACTCCTGCGCGGCGAACACGATGCCGTTGTTGTATGCGGGTGACGGTGCGACCTCGCCGCTGAGGCATTCCTGGGACCAGAGCGGCGCGCCGGTCAACGGATCGTACGCATCAACGGTGGTTTCCGAATTCAGTATGAGCTGCTGTCCCATCGAAGTTTGGGCCATGATGGGCGACGCCCACGAAATGGTCTGGCGCTGCGCCGTCCACGCTTCCTTGCCGTCGGCGATGTTGAGCGCAATCAGGCGCGGGTTCGTGCTTTGGTCGAGTTGCACGTATAGGAACTTGTCGTACGCCAGGAGCGACGACGAATGGCCGTAATGGTTCTCGGGAACACCGAAGGTGATCGCCCAGACTTTTTTCCCGTCCATGTCGTACGACACGACGTCGCCGTCCGCGAAGATCGCGAAGACCTGTCCGCCGTGCGCGACCATCGACGGCGCGGCGAAGCCGGTATCTTCGCTCACTTTCGGCGGCTCTTCGCCCGCCGGCCCAAGGTTCTCGACGGTCTGTTTCCAAATCTGCTTGCCGTCGTCGGCGTTATAACAATAGACTTCGCGCGCAGTTTCGTTCGCACCGGAGAAGAATATTCTGCCGTTCCAAACCACCGGCGAGTTCGGCGCGGAGAGGCCCGCCTCGACTTTCCACTTGATGTTCTTGCCGGATTCGACGTCCCAATCGGTCGGCGCGGTCTTGAAATAGGCGACACCCAGCGAACCCGGCCCGCGAAAGCTGGGCCAGTTCTTTTCCATCACGTCCCACTTCGGGGGTTCGAGCGTGGCGACGGCGGTTTCGGTGGTTGGGCCCGCATTGGTAGATTCGCCGCTCGCGGCCACCGCATCGCCCGGTCCTGCGGGCGCCATCGCGCCAACCTTGCTCAGATTGCTCTGTGTCAAGATGGCGGACGCCATGCCAACGGCAAGAATGCCCACACCGGTCCACATGATCATCTGGCGCGACTGGGCGAGCGCAAGGAATTCCTTATCGGCGGTCGGGACTTCTTCCAGTTCGGGCTTTTCGCGTTGCCAGCGAATCGAGTACTTGAACGAAATCATGAAGACGACGACGCCGGCGAAGAGCAACCCGCTGCCGACCTGGATTTGGGTCATTGTGGTAAAGAGCGCTTTCCGGTTGATCAGTTCGAGCGCGCGAATGCGCACGGCCAGCGCTTCGTCCTTTTGGGGCTGCGTGGCGTACTGCTGGCGCATCTGCGTGATCATGGGATCGTTCACCGGGTCCGCGGCGCGGAATTGCAGGTAGTTGATTACCAGCAACGCGAAGACGATCACGGAAAAAAAACCGGAAACGACCATGACGGCGGTGGAAACGCGCCACAAGAAATCGTTCTTCTCAAACTCCCGCTTCTCTAACATCGACTACGCCCGTTTCGGTACCGCTTCAACGGGGCAATACGGATAGCAACGCCCGCAGCTAAAGCACGTTTCTTTGTGCGGCGTGTAGATTTCACGCTTCGGCACGGTGGAAAGTCCAATAAGTTTAAGGCTGATGATAAGCCCAAGGAAACCGCCGAGCCAAGCGCCGCCGGTCTTGAATTTGTCGCGAATGCCCATCGCTTCGGCGTTGAGCTGCGCGGTCGTCTGGCCGCCCGCGCGGAAAGTACGGCTCTCGAGCGTGTCGCCCGTCACCAGGCCCGCGTCTTCCGCGGCGATGCGTTCGCTGAGCGTGACGGTCGGGTGAATGCGCGACAGCGGCTCGTACATCGACCAGCCCGCGACCGCGCCAATTAAGATGATGACGGGCGACGCGAAAACCAGCCCGCGGATGCGCTTCTTGCCGATTTCCGGGTTTTCGACAA
Source organism: Candidatus Hydrogenedentota bacterium (assembly GCA_013359265.1). Lineage (NCBI taxonomy): Bacteria > Pseudomonadati > Candidatus Hydrogenedentota > Candidatus Hydrogenedentota bacterium. The sequence goes on along the minus strand of JABWCD010000002.1, from coordinate 172,442 downwards.
GGTGCGCCGGGGTCGGCATGTCGATCGCGTTGTACGGGCACGAATTCTCGCAGAGGCGGCAGTTCACGCACGGCGACGGCGGGATGTCGAGGTGCCATTTCGCGAAGCGCGACATCCACCCGAGCAAAATGCCGTAGGGGCACAGGAATCGGCAGTACGGCCGCGCGACGAATACGCCGAGCAGCAATATCACCGCGCCCGCCATAATCATCCCGTAGCTGTGGCCGAGCCGGTAGATGCCGACGAAGGGATCGTAGCGGCAGATGAAGAAGCCGGAACCGGTCGCAACGCCGAGCACGGCGAGACCGAGGTACACGTAACGGCCGAGGCCGAGCGTGCGATCGAGCGCGGGTGAAATCCGGATCGGCGCGATCGCGACGAGTTCCTGCATCGCGCCGAGCGGACAAACCGACGCGCAGAACACGCGGCCAAAGAACAGCGAAAACAACAGCGGCATGACGAAGAACGACAGCACCGCGACGGAGACGCCGACATCCGGCAGAAAGACCGCCGCCATGACGTTCTGCGTCGAACCCACCGGACAGATGCATCCCGTCCGGTAGAAGCCGAAGTACGCGAGCGAGAAAATGCTAAGGATGAACAGTCCCTTGCGCGAGCGCGCCTTGAATACCATCCACGTGGTCGCGGCGAGCGCGAGGAACAAAATGATCGCGTCCCACATTCCGTTGCTGCTGGCGGAGGGCGGCACGTACAGGTCCGGAATCTTGTACGCGGTCTGGAAGTCCGGCGGCGGAAAACGCATCTCCGCGGCGCCGCCGGCGAGTACCGGCAGCAGGAAGAGCGCGGCAATCGCTATGAACTTAAGCTGGCGCACTTTCCTTCGGTCCCAGGGTTGTTTGCGGCGGATTCGGACTGGCGGACGGCTGCGAAATCGTGGACTCAAAGTCGCCCGTAAGATAAATGTACGGCGTGGACGCCGGCACCTTCATGAACGAATCGGACGGGCAGGCCTTCGCGATCGAACACTCGTTGCAGTTGATGCAGATGTCCTGACGGATTTGCAGGTAGAACGACGCGTTGCCGAAGACGAGGCACGCCTTCACGCACTTGGCGCAGCCGATGCACTTCTCCTCGTCGATGATGTACTCGTAGTACGGGTCCTCGATGAACGTGCGCTTGATGGCAGCGGTCGGGCAAAGCTGGTTTTCCGCGCCGGTGTCGCGGTCGCGCGATCCCGGTTGCAGGTAACCGAAACACAGATCGCAGTAGCCGCAGATGTTGAACTGGTTGAGGCACTTCACCGCCGAGTGCGGCAAGACACAGTGCGTCGTGCAGCGTCCGCATTGGGTGCACTTGTTGGGGTCCAACTGCCAGAGCATGTCGTCGCCCTTTTCGCCGACGAGTGCGTAAGCGCCGCCCGCAAACGCGACCGCGGCCGCGCCGCGCATGAAATCGCGCCGATCGAATGCAACCGGTTCACTCATGGAACGTCTCCTTGGGCTGCGCGTCTACTTTTTTCTCCGGCAGCGAACAACCGCTGAACGCCCAGCAGGACGAACAGTAGTTGTGATTGAAGCATTCGCTCACTTCGCGCTTGCCGTGCAGCGCCATAGCGCCCACGCCGAGCAGCCCCGCCATGAAGCCGCCGCGCGCGACAGTCTGGAAAAACTCATGCCGGTTGAATTTCTGTTCCATGCTCGCTCTCCTTGCGCGCAAACACGCGCACTGCGCTGCGCTGCGGATCGAGTACCAATATACGATCGCGGGAATCGACCGCAATGTCGCGGACGGACTGTTCCCGCGGAAACAAGCTCGAGCCGGCGACAAGACCGTCGAACTCGCCGGAGGTCACTTCGTACATTTTAATCCGGACCAGCCCCTTCTCCGCCGTCACCAGTTCGCCCTTCGATGTGAAGGCGATATGCGTGGGATTGCAGCATCCGGGGAAGCCTTCAAGCTTCAGCACGGATGGCTTGTACCACGACGTGACGATCGAACCGTCCGGCTGATACCGCTCGAGGCCGAGCTTGCCGGGGTTGACGACCCAGATGTGGCCCTCGTCGTTGACCGCGAGATCGAGGTAGGGGCTGGGCACTTCAAGGCCGGGAATGTCTTTCGACTCGTCCTTCGTGCCGAACTGCGTGAGCAACTTCCCGTCTTTGTCGAAGCGCGAAACAACGCGCTTGCCGGCGTCGGCGACGTAGACATCGGCGCCGTCGACTGCAATCGCCGTCAGGTAACTTCGCGAGGTGAATTCATTCCATTCCGCTTGCTTGTTGCCTTCGGAATCGAGCACAAGCACTTTGTCTCTCAGGCCGACGTAGAGGCCGCCGTCCGGCGCGGCGGCAAGGCAGACCGCCATGCCGGGTATCGCGACTGTGGCTTTCGGCGCGTCGTTTTCGTACACCGCAATCGCGTCCTTCCCCGCGACGAACAGTTTCTCTTTGTTCACGGACATCGCGTGCGGTTCGGGGACGTCGACCGCGATAGAGTCGTTCTCGACGAAATCGGTCTCGACCTTATCGAGCGCCTCGAATTCGGCGAGGTTGTATTCGAGACTCTCGCCGGGCTCCTTGAATTCGCTCGTGCCGAGGAAGAAGAAATACGCGGCGCCGATGCCAGCGACGGCGACGCCGACGAAGAATCCGCTCTTGGGTTGGCGTACGCCTTCGCGCATCATGACGCGGCCCCCAATTCGACGCACGCAAGCGTGTTCATGTCGCGCAGGATCAAGCGCGAACCCGCGAGCGTAAACGGCCCCCACGCATCGTGGCCAGGCAGGATGTCGGCGTGGCCGAGCTGCACGAACTCCTGTTTCGTTGCGTCAAACATCGTGAGTTCGGCTTCGTCGCCGAGTATGTAGAACTTGTTGTCGGCGAGAATGAACGGGCCAAGGCCAAAGCGGTTGCTCGGTCCGCTGGACCAGACCAGGGTGCCGTCGGGCTTGTAACAGACGAACTGGCGCCCAAGCGCGCCGGCTTCCTTCGGCATGATTCCGTACAAGAGGCCGTTATGGTAAATCGGCGTTTGCTGTTCGCACGCAAGGACTTTGTCCGGCGTTTTGTCGTACACGATATCGACATTCATCTTGTCGCCGGCGGGTGTGAGTTTCAGCAAGCGGCTGCCGCGGCCGTAACCCGTCGTTGCGAATATTAAATCGTCGCCCGCGGCGATCGCGGACGGCGCGATGACCTTCGCGTCAAACGGGATTTCCCACAAAAGCGCCCCAAGCGAGTCGGGTTCGGCGGACACGCCGAAGGTGCCGCCAATGGCGCCGTACACGTACATGCGCTTGCCCGCAACCGTCATCGGTACGACGGAGGCGTGCGACATGTTCCAGCCGTTCGGGTTCGGCACCTTCCACTTCACTTCGCCCGTCGCGCAGTCCACGCCCATCATCAGCACGTCTTTACCGCACGGCGCAATGATCGCCTGGCCGTTGTCGATGATCGGGCACTGTCCCGTGTACCAAAGCGGCTCGACGGTGCCGTATTCGGCCTGAAGATCGATGCCCCACTTGAAGTCGCCGGTCGCCGTATCGAGGCACAGCACGTGACACTTCGGACCCATCACGACGAGATACTCTTTTGTGACCGCGGGGATCGTGCGCGACATGCCGTGGTTGCGCTTGATGTTGTTGTTGTACGAGCGCCGCCAGATTTCTCTGCCGTCGTCCAACGACAGACAGCGGATAGCGTCCGCGCGGGTCTGCAGATCGTAGTCCATCAGGTACACGCGGCCATCGAGTACGGCCGGCGAGGCGTATCCATCGCCCACAGGGACTTTCCACAAGACCGGCGGTCCCTCCGGACCCCAGGAATCCGCGAGTTTGGGCGCGTCTTTCGCGACGTTGCTGAAATCGGCGCCGCGGAAATTCGTCCACTCGCCGGGTGCGGTGGAGGGTTGGCCGTCAAACGCCGCGAAAATGCCGGACAGGTCCAGCTTGGCTTTCTTGGCCGCGCCGCCAACGGGCAGGCCGTCGTTGCCGGGGACTTCGGCGTGCATGGTGGTCGTGGGGTCATATTGAAGCCAGGCCACGAGCGCGGCGACGGACACGACCGTGCAGAGCAACGTGGTCCCCGCGACGGCATAGAAACTCACGCGTGGATTGTTGCCAATCGTATCGAGATCGACGCTCAGGAACGACATCCTGCCTCGCGCTCCATCCAGCACCCAAACCGGCACTCGTGCTTTTCGGCCCACCCCGCCGAAACCGCTACCGGAGTCCCAAGCTCCGGGACTTCACGCCGCGGCGAGGCACATTAATCCGCCGAAAACAACACAGCATACCGCACCAATATTCCTTTTCGCTACCTGTTTAGGGCAGCAATCGGCGGGTTTCCCAGATTGTAGAACCGTGCCCAAATAGAAGAAAATCAATGAATTGCGGCGGGGTGTGTGGCGGATCGGGTTGGTTCGGGAGTTTTGGAACTCTGAAGGACCAAAAGGACGAACGCGACCAAAAGGACCAAAAGGGAATTCACCGAAGCGGTGACCGTCCCCGGTAGCGGATCGCTAGCCAGCGGACGTGTACTGGCTGGCGGCCCGCAAAATTGCAGCCTTGGCGTCGGCGCCTTGCCGGATCGCCTCGTACAGCGTCCGGTTGAGCTCTCCAATCGATTCGTCCTCCCCGGCCGACATACGCTGAATGACGTAGTACAAGACGGGCTGCGGCGGGTCGGCCTTCTCATCAAAACTGCGGTAGGTTACGTAAGTCACTTTCCACCCGTCATTTGTGGCGGCGACGCCTTTGTCGTGGGGACGTGCTGAATCGCCGACAAGCTCCATGGTATTCGCCGCCTTGTCCATCGCCTCACCTGTGGACCGCACCAACTTCTGGCCCAGTTCGCCGACACTGTTTACGGCGTCGAGCAGCGCCGCGTCGGAGGGGTCCCACTCACCCCCGCGCGGGGCGAGCCGGATGATCGCCGTCTCCAAAGGCGAGTTCTCGTCCTTGCCAATGAGGTCCACCCGGCACTCGAACAGATCCATGGGGTAGGAAAACGACACCATACGGCGTCCGAATAACCCACCGCCTTGCCCAAACTTCGAGCCGCCCCTCGGCTCGACGGTTGCCTCGACGGCCTTGACCGCGTCGCCGAGCGTTCGTGCCGGATCGACGGACGTGAGCCTGCCGGAATTGCGCCAGGCCAGGTACCCGAATCCGGCGATTATCATCGTGCAGACGGTAATCACTTCGAACCACTTGTTGCGCGTAATCTTCCGCTGGTGCTCGGGAGTAGGCAGCGGAACCGGCCCGGGCGGGGAAACGCGGAAATCCTGTTCATTCATTGCGGGTCCTTCTTGGGTCGAGAACTGCCAGCAGGAAGTGACGCAGCGCCTTCGTGAACCAGTATGGGTGGATGGGTAGGGCGCGTCAAGCGGCCGAGGATTGTATACTTACGTTGATCGGAAAACTTATGAGTACGATGTCTCCATTACACGATCGTTTTCGCGCGTGGCTGACGCTGCGTAACGGGCTGATCTTCGTATTTCGTTTGCTGCTCTTCATTGCGGGCGGGTCGCTCGCGTATTTGTTGTTCATCTTGGGCCACTACGACGTAAGGGAGGCGGTTGCCTACGGTCAAAGCGACGCGACACCTAAGTATACGATCCTCACCGTGGCAGCCATCGCCGGCGTAAGCGCACTGCTCGCGGGAATGCTGCAATGGATAGGGCTTCCCACCGACCCCGCCAAGACCGAAGGCAAGAAATCGGCGAAAAAGTGACCACATTAAGACACGAAGAAGGTGGTCGTTGTTGCCAGGCAACTGGATACTGAATCGCGACTATTCGTCTTGGAAGAGGTCTCCGGCGCGCCAATCCTGAAAACCGGGTGCGCTACTAAGGCCGCCGCCACTGACGCGGGAGGCGTCGCCGCCGGCCCCACCATTGCCGCCACTGACGCTGCTGGAGTCTTCGCCGGTGGCCTCACTGAAGCTGCCGCCTGACACGCTTGATGTGAAACCTTGTGCTTCGTTCAAGTAGCCGCCCGTTACACCGGCAAACGGGGCGGTCGCGGGTACTGGCAAACACTACACCAAAACTCCGCTATGGGCCGAACCAGGCACTTACTGCGACGCAATTTTGAGATCGAGATCGCGTGCGCGGGGGGTAGCTCTCGATCTAACCGATGCCCCGAACCGCCTGCCGACTGTCGCCACAGCGTCGGCAAAACCTAGTTGTCCTCAAACAGGCTGCCGGCGCGCCAATCGTCGATTCCCGAAGCGACAGTGGCCCCGCCCCCGCTGATGGATGAGTATCTTCCGCTGGACTCGTTTTGCCTTCCGCCGCCCACGCTGGATTCATCGCCGCTGGCTAAATTTGTAGCGCCGCCACTTACGCTGGAATAGAGTCCACCCGCGCTATTATTGCTTCCGCCACTCACGCTCGATGCGTTGCCGCTGGCCACATTCAGCACGCCGCCACTCACGCTCGAGTAGTTGGCGGTAGCATCGTTTCTGGTTCCACCACTAACACTGGCGTAATCGCCGCTGGCCGCATTATCCAAGCCTCCGCTCACACTGCATGCCTGCCCGGTCAAAAAGTTGCCGGTGCCCGCGACAAATCCGCCCCAGTTCGTATACTCATGGAAACGGCCAACCACAAGGTTATGCGAGCCGGAGCGCTCATAAAAGCCGTCAACGTTCTCGTTGTAGCCTACGATAAGGTTTCCGCGCCCGGTCAATCCGCTACTATCTTCCGTGTCGCCGCTGCCTGAGCGGACATGAACGTTGCAGTCCTCAAAAATGACGTGGGGACCGGCCAGGCCGTTGATCGGGTCTTGCTTAACGCTTATGTATTGTAACTTCGCTTCGAGCTTGGCGACCTTCTTCTCCAGCTTATTCACGCGGTCCTGCAAGGCCTTGCTCTCGTCCGCCGCCCGAATTGGCAGCGCTGTTATCCCAACCGATACCGTTACGGCCACCACCAACACGAGTCCAGAGCGAAGGTTCGAAGACATGGCGCTTCTCCTCAGAATTGCAGTCCACACGTTTCAGAACAGAAGAGGCCATGCGCAGCACCATGCATGCCCCAGAACAACCCGGCATCAGGATACGCCCAGGTGAGAACTACGGCAAGAGATTCGTTTGGAACAACTTCATCTACTTCTGCGCCCGCCACTCGCGCCCGTGGACCATCCAATGTTTCGGGTGTCGCAGTCGTCTTTCCCGGTCTAGAACAACTCCAAGGTATACGACAGAGTGAAGAACAGTCCGACCACCAGGAATATGGCCGCGGTCGCGTAGCGCGCGAACCGTTCCGCGTTGCCGACCCGCGCAAACGCCGCCGTCAGCCGGTTCGCGGACACGGCAATGATCAGACTAAACACGATGACCGGCGCCGCAACACCCATCGCATAAACCAGAGGCAGGAAGAAACTCGATTCGCGTGCGATGGCGAGGGGCAGCAAACTGCCGAAAAACAGCGCCGCCGTCGTCGGGCAGAACGACATCGCGAAAACAATTCCCAACAACGCCGCCACCCAGAACCCGCCCGCGTTCGCGCGCGCCTGCGCCCACGCCTTAAGCCGGCCCGAGCCGATTTGGACTGCAAACAACTCGAATAGAAACAACGCGCACACTATGAGGATCGGACCGAGCAAGCGAAACATGTACGCTTGGAGGAAGTGCGCGACGGACGGCACCGAGAGCAGGCTTGTAACCAGTGTCATCGCCAACAGCACAAACGCCGCGGCTTGTCCTGCGATGTAGCAGGTGCAGGAAATGAGCACAAACCGGATGCTGTCCACCCGGCGCGCCAGAAACGAGATCGCCGCGACGTTCGTCGCCAACAGGCACGGACTAACCGACGTCAGCACGCCGAGCCAGAAGGCGGCGCCCGCCGCGACGAGCCATTCGCTCACGCAGGGGCATCCAGTTCGGCGCGGATTTCATTGCGCACGTAGTCGATAAACGCGGTCTTGTCGTAGACGAGGTCCCACACTTTGTCGAGGTTTTTCCAGCGCGTTTGTTTTCCGCCGGCGATTCGTGAGAGCACGATGCATTTGGTGTAGATGCCGTACTCGTCGATGTAATGGCGATTGCGCGGCTCGTCAACGTCGATTGCGCACCACACGATCGCGCCCGATTTCATCTCGTTGGCGAAATGCCCGTCCAGCGCGGCGCGCGCGTATAGCGGAATCTGTTCGCAGGTAATGCACTCCTTGCCTTCGGAGAAGTAGTAGACGACGAGATCGGTCGTTTGCGTGATCTCCGCGGCCGAGGCCTTGGCGGTAGTCGTCGCAGCGCGATGGGAACCGACTTCGGTGACGATGAAATAGGCGAGGCTGCCGACGGCGAAAACAAGGAGTGAATTGCGAATGGCTTTTCTGGCGTTCATGGTGAGGCCAAGCGCCGATCTATTTGATCAGTTCCTTGAGTTCACCCACCGAAGGTACACGACCCACCAGCCGCACCTCGCCGTCCACAACCAGCGCCGGGGTGCCGGGCACATCGAACGACAAAATGCGGTCGATCTGGGTAACCTTCTCCAGCTCGAATTCGACGTTCATTTCGGTGGCGGCCTGTTTGGTCAACTCGGCGAGCCGGTTGCACGAGGGGCAACCGCTGCCAAGGATTTGCAGTTTCTTCATGGATTGAACTCCGAGTCGCGGCGCCTGGCGTCTGGGGTCCCGGCTTGGCGCGCGCGCCGTTGGAAGTCCGCCAGCAGGAACAATTTGCCTTTGTTTGTATGTTAAGCTGTCGTTCCCTGTTTAACAAGGAGACTGGGCCATGGATTCCGACATCCTTACCGTGGACGAAGCCGCGGCAATCCTACAGGTTCCCCACGAAGTCGTGCTCAATCTCCTTGTTACGAGCGAGTTACCGGGGCGCAATCTGGGTGGCGGCCAGTGGCGCACCACCCGTAGGGCGCTGATCAGTTTCATTGACGGCGTGCCGATTCAGGCGGGCTGTTGTGGATCGGAGATGTGCTGTTCGGCGGCTGCGGGCGGGCGCGGGTGCTGCTGAGCACAATCCCGTTCGCGAATGCGCGGTAACTTCGCGGCATGTCGAAACCGTCCAACACCGGTCTGAAAGGTCCCGCGATTGCAGTCGCCCTGATCGTCCTCTGTTTCGTTGTGTACCAGATTGGATTTGCGCCGGGTCCGCCGGCGGGTCCAAAACCTGCGTCGAAATCGCCAGTGGAACCGGAACCGCCCTCGGCACCTGAACCAAAACAGGACGGTGCGGCCGGTCCTGCGCCCGCAGCGGCGGCGGCCTTGGCGGATGTCCCCGTCACGAAGACCTGGCCAACGTACCACGGTGGCCCCGAGTTGTGCGGATACTCCAACGTGTCGGCTCCCGGCAAGCCAACGGTGCTTTGGCAGTACATCGCGCCCGGCGCGATTCGCCAGCCGGTTGCCGGTGACGATCGAGGCGTGTACGCGGCGACCACGGATGGTTGGATCGTCGCGCTGGACTTGGCGGGACAGGAGCGCTGGAAGACGCAACTGATGCGCGCGGCAGCGGATGGCGGCGTTGAGACCACGGAGCGATTGAACGCGCCGATCGCGTGCTTTCGATCCACGGTGGCGATCGGATCGAATGCGGGCATTGTGCACGCCCTCGATGCGGGTACCGGCGAACCGAAGTGGACGTACGATATAGGCGGCGAAGTGCTCGGCGCGGTGAACTGCTTCGTGCCAGACGACGCCTCGCAATCGGCGTTGCTTTACGCAATCGAACGAGGTCAAGGCGTGTTGCACTGCATCAATCTCGATACCGGGGCGCACGTGTGGCGCACGGACCCCATTGCGCGGACGGACGGATCGATGGCCGTCGCGGACGGTACGGTTGTGTATGGCAGTTGCGATTTCGCGCTGCACGTGTACGGCGCGCCGGACGGCAAACGAGGCGGCGCGATCGCGTTGTGCGGCGATTGCCAGGTCGCGAGCGGACCGGCCGTGGCGGGCAGCGAGATTTATTCCGGTAGTCGCAGCGGACATTTCTATCGCGCGGACGCAAAGACCGGCGCAATCGTATGGACGAACGAGGACTGCACGGACGAGATTTTCACGACGCCCGCAATCGGGAACGACGCCGTGGTGTTCGGATCGGAAGACGGAAAAATATATTGCCTCGATCGCGCGTCGGGCGCGCTGAGGTGGGCATTCGAGTCAGGCGGGCTGCCGACCTCGCCGATCATCGCAGCGGACAGAGTGCTCGCCGGCGTGGATGGCGAACTGATAGTCCTGTCGCTCGAAACCGGCGAAGAAGTCTGGCGTCACGAGGTGAGCGACGGCATCGCCGCGCCATCGATCGTCAACGGCACGATCGTCGTCGGCAGCGAAGACGGCACGGTCATCGCCTTTGGCGCAAAGCCATGAAATTAAATAGGGACAGCCACCTGTTATTTCGCTGCCGTGCGGTGGCAATCCGCCTCGCTCCGACGCACACGGCCGAAATAATTGATGATTGCCCCGGTTGAATATGATGACAAGGTTCAAGGTCAGGCATTCGTGCGGTCACGAGGTGACGCACTCGTTCGCGGGGCCGGAGTCGATGCGGAAGCACCGCGAGGAGTGGTTGCGCAAGCGGCCGTGTCAAGCGTGCTGGCGAAACGAGCAGGCGGGCGCGGCGATGGCGCAGAGCGAGCAGATGAATCTGCCTGCGCTCGAGGGTTCGGAGGCGGACAAGGAGTGGGCACAAGTCATTCGGGCCAAGGCGATCGCCCACAACCGCGAGTACCACCAGCGCCTTGTCAATAGCAAGGGGCTCGACACGCAAGATGCCGAGTTGCGTCTCGCAATTGTGTCCGCCGCGGACGCCGCGTTGGGCGAAATCGAAGCGCAAGTTAGCGCTGCATGGTGGATCGAGCATCGCTTCGACGCGCTGAACTATATTCGCGAGAAGACCGCGGCCGCGATTGCGCCGATTATGGGAGCGGGTGAAGCCGGCGCCGACAGGTAGCGGGAGCGGAATCTCAAATCCCAGATTTGAAATCTCAAACGGGGAGAGGACATCGGGAGTCATCCCATTCCGGGCGATTCCGAAATCGGTTGGAATTGACGGATCGTTCTGCTATACTTCGCGCGGTTCGGCGGGCGTGCTTGTAAGTAGTTTTCACTTCAAATGTTATGCGGTCTTTCCGCGCTCGGTTCCTGACCGCTTGAGGGGTTCATGTTTCGTTCGTTGCTGAGTTATCTTCCGGGCCTGTTCTCGCACGACATGGGTATCGATCTGGGTACGGCGAACACGCTCGTTTACGTCAAGGGCCAGGGCATCGTCCTGAGCGAGCCTTCCGTCGTCGCCATCAACAAGGATACCGGCAAGGTGAAGGCCGTCGGCAACGAGGGCAAGAGCATGATCGGCCGCACGCCGGGCAACATCGTGGCGATTCGTCCGATGAAGGACGGCGTTATCGCGGACTTCGAAATCACGGAGGCGATGCTGCGGTACTTCATTCAGAAGGTACACAACCGCAGCCGGCTGGTGATGCCGCGCGTGGCGATTTGCGTGCCGTCGGGAATTACGGCGGTCGAGAAGCGCGCAGTGACGGAAAGCGCGTCGCAGGCGGGCGCGAAGAAGGTGTTTACGATCGAGGAGCCAATGGCGGCGGCGATTGGCGCGGGCCTGCCAGTGCACGAGCCGCAGGGCTGCATGATTGTGGACATCGGCGGCGGCACGACGGAAGTGGCGGTGATCTCGCTGGGCGGAATTGTGCACGTGAACTCGGTGCGCGTCGCGGGCGACGAAATGGACCAGGCGATCATTCAGCACCTGAAGCGCACCTATAATATGATGGTCGGCGAGCGGACCGCGGAAGAGATCAAGATTGCGATCGGTTCCGCCTATCCGTTGAAGGAAGAAATGGAGATGCAGGTCAAGGGCCGTGACCAGGTCATGGGCCTGCCCAAGATATTGACGATCACGTCGGAGGAGATTCGCGAAGCGTTGCGCGAGCCGGTGGCGTCGATCGTTAATGCCGTGCGCGTGACGCTCGAACGAACGCCGCCCGAATTGTCTGCCGACATTGTGGACCGCGGTGTCGTGTTGGCCGGAGGCGGCGCGTTGTTGCGCGGACTGGACCAGTTGCTCGCGAAGGAGACGGGGCTTCACGTGACCGTCGCGGAAGACCCGCTGACCGCCGTCGTGCTCGGCACCGGCAAGTATCTGGAAGGAATTCGCCGCTTTAACGAAGAAGCTTAAACAGTGCAACTGTCGCGACGCATACGCGAGAACCGCCCCACCCTTGTACTGGCCGCGCTGGTCGGCCTGTCTGTCATGTCGCTCGCCTCGGGCACGCGCGGCAACGTGATCTCGAACGCCCTCTCCACCGCGGGTTCCGTCATCGCCTATCCGTTCTGGCGCGTGTTTCACGCGATCGACAACGGCACGCGCTACGCGACGGGGTTCGTGGTGGCATATGACGCGTCACAAAAGGAAGCGGCCGACCTGCGAACCGAGATTGTCGCGCTCGTTCCACGGATAGCGGACCGCGACGCGGTCTACGAAGAGAATCTACGGCTCAAGGAAATGATCGGATACGTGGCGTCCCAGCCGCGGCTCGATCTCGTGGCGTCGAAAGTCTTGCCGCTGTCATCCGACCCGATCACCGCCGCGACGATCTCGAACAAGGCGGGCGTGCTGGTAGTGGACCGCGGATCGATCCATGGCGTCGAGCCGGCGATGTGCGCGATGACGAAAGACGGTGTGGCCGGCGTGGTCATCGACGTGAAGCCCACGCTCTCGTATATCGCCACGCTGCACAGCGACCGTTGCCAGATCGCCGCAATGATCGGGCGCGACAAGCGCGTGCGCGCGACGGTACACGGCAGCGGCAGCGATTACAGCCACATCTGCCGCCTGGAACATATCGACACGAAAGACATCGTGCGAGTGGGCGACGAAGTGCTCACGTGCGGCAGCGGCATCTTTCCCGCCGAATATCCCATTGGAAAGATCGTCGAGGTTGAAAACAGCGGCACCTTGTTTCAGGTCGCGTACATCGAACCCTACGCGGACCCGTACAGCGTGGACGAAATCTTCCTCGTGAAACGCGCGCAACCGACCCTGCCCGAACTGACGGGAATCGACGAGAACGCAGAAGTCCCCGCTGTACCACAACCTCCGCCTTTGGACGACGACACGGTGAAAACCGTCCGACGCGAGGACAAGACGGCGTTCGCACTGCCGGACGATCGGACGATGCAGGAGCGGTACGCGCCATGATGCCGATGGCGACGGTGCGCAAGAACGCCATTTGGCTTTTCGCGGTCGTGCTCGCGGCGATGCTCGAAACAACGTGGATCGAGCGGATTCGTCTGCTCGACGTGGTACCGAACCTCACGCTTTTGATGGTGGTGTTTTTCGCGATTATCGAAGGCGAAGAGCGCGCGATGTTCACCGGCGCGATCGGCGGCATCTTCCAGGACGTGGCGAGCAACGCGGCGCTTGGTCACCACATTTTCTGCAACGTGATCGTCGGCTACGCGGCGGCGCGCGTGGCGTCGCGCATGATCACCGAACATCCCGCGGCGAAGGCGGCGCTCGTTTTCAGCGCGACGATTGTGTTTGGCCTGCTGTTCGTCGGCGTCACGTACGTGCAAGACCCCGCAACCGCCGCGTTCAGGAACATCGTCGAACGGGTGGTGCCGGAGTCGTTTTACACGGCGCTGTTCACGCCTGTGATGTTCTTCCTTCTGGACCGCGTTTTTCGCAAGCCCAAGCGCGAGTGGACGCTCAACAAGGGGGCCGTCTAATGCCGAAGACCAAACCTAACCAAACCGAATCGAGCGTTGGTTCGCGGTTGAGCGCGCTTGCCGTCGCGGTTGTCGTCGTCTGTTCGGTTCTCGTGCTGCGGCTGTGGCAATTGCAGATCGTCAATGGCGCGGACTACGCGAACAAGGCCGAAAACAACCGGCTCGATTACGAAGTGCTCAAATCGCCGCGGGGCGAAATCTACGGGCGCGATCCCAGCATCGTGTTGGCGGGAAACCGGGCAGCCTGTGACCTCGTGATGACGCCGGCGTCGCTTGAACACGTCGACGAACTCACGAAGGCGTGGGGACCGGCCGCGCCGGTCGCGGGGGACCGTTCGGGCACGCGCCTGCTCTGTCTGATCGCGGACGCGATAACGCGCGGCGATGCGCTGGATTCCATTCTCGACTGCGCGCAGTCGGACTCGGACCGCGAAAAACTCGATGGCCTGTTGCCGCCATTGCACACCGTTCGCGCGATGTGCGGCGAGTTGGGACAGATCGCGAGCGTTAACGGCGACGAACAGTTTATCCGCATCCTCGCTTCGGTGCGCAGCAACAGCCCCTTCGAGCAGTTGCTGATCAAGGAAGACATCAGCAAAACCGCGCGCATGCGCGTCGAAGAGTATTCGTTCAAGTTCCGCGGGGTCTATACGGTCGCGCGCCCGCAGCGCCGCTACTATTACGGCAAGACCGCCGGGCAGATTCTGGGCTGGTTCAACGAGATCAGCCCCGCCGAGTATCAGAAACTGCGCCCGCGCTATAAGTTCGGCGACATCATCGGGCGCGACGGCATCGAGATGGCGTACGAGAACGAGTTGAAGGGTAAGGACGGCGCGATGATCGTCAGCCGTTACAACCGAAGCGTGCCGCAGGTGCGCACGGACGAACGCGGCAACCCGTACATCGAGACCGATCACATGGGGCGCCCGCTCTCGGTCGAAGAGCGCCACGATGCCGAGCCGGGAAAGCCAATCTTTACGACAATCGATATCGGCCTTCAACGCGAATGCGAGAACATCCTCGAGCACGAACTCTTCGCGGAGGACATCGTCGACACGCCGGCCGAGGGCGCGATTGTCGTCATGAACGCGGACACCGGCGAATTGCTGGCGCTCGCGAGCGTGCCGACCTACGATCCGAATATTTTTGCCACGTCCACCGCCGACAAGGGGCGCATCATTTCCGAATTGATGCGCGATCCGAAGAAGCCGATGCTCCATCGCGCGTATCAGACGCATTACTACCCCGGTTCGGTGTTCAAGGTACTCATGGCCATCGCCGCCCTCGAGGAGGGCGTCATCAACGAACACTCGTCGTTTAGCTGCGGCGGCTCGTTTACGCTCGGCGGGCATACATGGAAATGCTGGAAGCCCGGCGGGCACGGCACGGTGAGTGTTGTAGACGCGCTCGCGTTTTCGTGCGACGTCTTCTTCTATAACGTCGGCAGGCAAATGGGGCCGGACGCCATGGACCGATGGGCGGCCAAGCTCGGCATCGGCGTGAAGACGGGAATCGATCTGCCGCGCGAAGTGCCCGGCTTCGTCGGTAGTCCCGCAAAAAAGGCGGCGTACGCCAAGGCGATCAAATCCAAGAACCCGGACGATTTTCGTTGGCATCCCGGCGACACGATCAGTATGTCAATCGGACAGGGTATGGTGGATACGACGATCCTGCAGAACGCCGCATTGATGGCGGCGGTCATCAACGGGGGCAGGCGCGTGCGCCCGTATGTCAACCTCGAGTTGGGGCCGAACGTGTCTGAGCAGCTCATCAGCGGCACGACGCTTCGCATTTTGCATGACGGCCTATTCAAATGCGTCGACAAGAGTAAGCAACCGCCGACCGGCACCGGCAAATTGGCCAAGATCGAAGGACTCGAGATACTCGGCAAAACGGGCACGGCGCAAATTGTCGCCCTTTCACAGCTCAAAGGCCTGAAAGAACGCGCGGTCCCTTATGAGCTTCGCGACAACGCATTGTTCGTCGCAGGCGTCGTGAACAGGGAGCCACGCATTGCCATCAGCATCATGGTCGAACATGGGCTTCACGGCAGTTCGGGCGCCGCGCCCGTCGCGAAAAAGATTTGCGAATACTTCTATTTCGAGCGGGAGCAGGAAGACGCTACAGGCGAATCGACCGCGCCGATTACGGTCGCCCGGCAGGAGGCGCCTTCCGAATGAGCAGCATTCAACGCGATCTCAACCTGCGCGATTCGCACCTCCGCACGGTCAACTACCGTAACCTGCGGCGCCTGGATTGGTTCTTGCTCGCGGTGACGGTGGCGCTCGCGGGGTTCGGGTTGACTGCGCTTTTCAGCGCGAGCCAAAACTCCTCACCCGACACCGGCCTGCTCGAAATCTACTACGTACGCCAGGCAATCGCCTTTACAATCGGGCTCGCGCTCGCCTTGGCGATCGTGTGCATCGACTACCGCGCGCTCATCGCGCTCGCGCCTTTCATGTACATGGTGATTATCGGTCTGCTTATTGCCGTGTTGTTCTTTGGCAGAACGGCGAAAGGCGGGCAGCACTGGCTGCCGCTGATTGGTCCATTCAACCTGCAACCGTCCGAGGCAAGCAAGCTCGTGCTCGTATATTCGCTCGCGTGGTACCTGTCGCTCCTGAAAGAGCGCGCGCAAAGCCTGCTCTATTTTCTGGGCGCCTTCGCGATCGGGGGCGGCATCCTCGTGCTCATTCTCGCGCAGCGCGATCTGGGCACCGCGCTGGTCATTCCGCCGGTGATTCTTGTCATGCTGTACGCAGCCCGGTGCCGCAAGCGCTACCTCATGGCGATTGCCTCCGTCGCCGCGATCCTGCTGCCATTGATATTTCTCAACGTCGACAAACTGCCGCTGGACAATTATCAGAAGGACCGAATCCGCTCGTTCATGCGGCCAGAAGCGGACGAGTTGGGCACGGGGTATCAGATCACGCAGACCAAGATCGCCGTGGGCAGCGGGCAAATGTGGGGCAAAGGTCTCGGCAAAGGCACGCAAACGCATTTGAAATTCTTGCCGGAGTACCACACCGACTTTATATTCGCCCTGATCGCCGAGGAGATGGGGTTTGTCGGCGGCGTGCTGGTCATCGGTCTATTCGCGCTGTTTCTGCTGCGGGGCATTGCGCTCGCCCGCGAGTGCCCCGACCTCGGCGGCAGCCTGCTGGCCGTGGGCTGCATCACGATCGTCGGTTTCCACGTGTTCGTGAACATCGCCATTACGCTCCACCTGATGCCCGTCACCGGCATCCCGCTGCCGTTTCTGAGTTACGGCGGTTCGTTCTGCATCACCACGATGATGTGCGTGGGCACGCTGTTAAGTGTCCACGTTCGCAAAGGATATTTTGACTAATGGGCCGCCGGAACAGTCCGCGCGCGCCCGGGGGCTTCCATGAAGGAATTCATTATCAACGTCTCGCCGCTCGAGACGCGTATCGCGCTCATCGAGGACAAGCGCCTCGCTGAACTGCTGATCGAACGACAGGAAAGCCGGAGCGTCGTCGGCAACATCTACAAAGGACGCGTCGATTCGATCGTGCCTGGAATCCAGGCGGCGTTCATCGATATCGGGTTCGAGAAAAACGGCTTTCTTTACGTTTCCGATATCGCGGGCGCAGAAGGCACCGGCGACTTCGATTTCGAGGAAGGCACGATCAAACCGCGAGGCTCGTCGCGCCGCGGGCGCCCGCCCTCGATCGAATCGCTGCTGAAGAAGAACCAGCACATCATGGTGCAGGTCAGCAAGGACATGCTCGGGACCAAGGGCGTGCGCCTGACGAACTACGTCACGCTGCCGGGCCGCTACGTCGTGCTGATGCCGACCGTCAAGCACCTCGGCGTCTCGCGAAAAATCGGCAACGACAAAGAGCGCGACCGACTGCGCAAGATTCTGCAAAGCGTGCGCCCGCCGGGAACAGGACTCATTCTGCGCACGGCCGGCGAGGACAAGAAGAAGTCCGATTTTCAGGACGACGTGCGCTATCTCTCGATCGTCTGGAACGAAATCAAGGGGAAAATGGAAACGGCCAAGAGCGCGTCGTTGCTCCACGCGGACCTCGGGCCGATCCTGCGCATCGTACGCGACATGTTCACGGCCGACGTCGAGAAGATGACGATCGACGACGAGACGGAATACAGGCGCATCATCGAGTTCCTCGACATGTTCGCGCCAGGCCTTAAGAACCGCGTCAAGCTGTACAACCAGAGCCGCCCCATTTTCGACAAGTTCGGCATCGAGAAGGAGATCGAAAAGGCGCTCAACCGCAAGGTGTACCTCAAGAGCGGCGGCTACATCTGCATCGACCAGACCGAAGCGCTTATTGCGATCGACGTGAACACCGGCCGCTTCACGGGCACGAAACATCTCGAAGAAACGGTGTTCCGCGTCAACCTTGAAGCGGCGGAGGAAATCGCGCGGCAGGTGCGCCTGCGCGATTTGGGAGGAATCATCGTCATCGATTTTATCGATATGGCGATCGAAAAAAACCGGCGCGAACTCATCAAGCACCTGCAGAATTGCCTCAAACACGACCGCGCGAAAACGACCATATCCGAGATCAGCGAGTTGGGTATGATCGAGATGACCCGCAAGCGCGTGAAACACAACTTGATCAAAGCGCTGTCCCAGCCGTGCCCGTACTGCGAGGGCGGCGGCATGGTCCGATCCGTCACGACGATGACGTTCGACACGCTGCGCCGCTTGCACAGCCTGTTCTGCGCGTCGAAAGAGAAGCGTGTGATTCTCCAGATTCACCCGGACGTGGCGCGGCGGCTCCGCACGGAGAACAAGGACATGTTGGACGCGATCGCGCGGGACTTCGACCGCGAAGTGGCCCTCGAATCCGTATCGGACTTCCACATCCACGACGTGAAGATGCTGAGCGCAAAGACGCGTACGGAAATCAGCGCCAAGTGATCGGCAGGAGCGCGTTGTGAAGAAACCGGGCAAGCGTTCGAGCAAAGCAAAACGCGAGGCGGCGCCGCGCCAACTCCCGCAATCGTTCTACGACGCCGTGTACCGCCTCGTCCGCGACATACCGCGCGGGCGCGTGATGACGTATGGGCAGATTGCCGCGGTGTTGGGCGTTCCGCGGGCCGCGCGCGCAGTGGGGTTCGCCATGCGCATGAGTACGAACAGACGCGTCCCGTGGCAGCGCGTAGTCAACCATCGCGGCGGCATCAGCGCGCGCGGCGAAGTCGATCGGCCCGTGCTTCAGCGCGTGATGCTCGAAAAAGAAGGCGTGAAATTCAACGCCGCTGAATGCTGCGATTTGCGCGTCTACCGGTGGGAACCCACCGATCCGGAACAGTACGTCTACGCAGACAACCCCGACCTCCCGTTCTGACGAGCACGGACCCGAGGTTCATCGCTATGGATCGGCGTCATACGCCGCGGCGCGTCCCCGCCGGAAGCCAGAATGGCAGCGCCGTCCGAAGCGGACCTCATGCCCTGCCGTACTTCCTCACCAACGCAATAACAAATAAAAAGGTCGGTGGCGAGTCGGGCGAGATTGCCCCGCAGACAACGCACGGGCCGATTGCTTCCCAATAGGGCCGTGCTATACTGTCGCCCGTCTGACCACAGTTGCACGAGTTTATTTGCGCGCGGGGCCCGCAGGAAGGATGTGATGCACGCCGCGGCGCGCGCCATGCGGTAGGGAATGGACGAGATTTCGGATCAACCGCCCCACAACTTATCGGCTTCACTTGACCTGCTTAGTCAAGTGGACGAACTCCATTCCGCCCTCGAACAGCTCGAACGCGAATCCGGCACCGATGCGGAAACGCCGACCGCGGACCTCCTGCGGCACGCCGCCCGTGCCTGCCAAACGCTCGAATCGGGCGTCCGCACCTTCGGCGCGCAAATCGACGCCCTCCGCGGCCAACTCGCCGCGGAGGAGGAACTGCGCAAGAACGCGGACGAGCGGTTCAAGCTCGCGTACGAGAACAGCCCGTTCAGCATGGCGATTGCGACGTTGAGCGAAGGGCGGTTCCGCGACGTCAATCCCGTTTTTCTGAACAATCTCGGCTACACGCGCGAAGAAGTCATAGGAAAGACGTCCGCCGAGTTGGGCATCTTCCCGGAAACCGGGGGGCGCAGCTTTCTCGTCGACGCGCTCCGGAAAGACGGGCGGGCCGACGCCCTCGAATTGTCCGCCCGCAAGAAAGACGGTTCGCTGCGGCGTGGCCGAATCTACGCCCGTGTCGTAACCTACAATGGCGAGGCGTGCATCCTTTCGCTCACGCAAAATGTCGACGAGATTCATCGTGCCGAACAGGAAGCCATGCGCCTGCGCCAGTTCTACGAACAGTTGCTCCAGGACCTTCCCGCGCAGATCGCCATCTTCGATACGCAATGCCGCTACCTGTACATCTCGCCCAGCACGGTAAAGAACGCACAGACGCGGGAGTGGTTGCTGAACCGGACCGACTTCGACTATTGCGAATTGCGCGGCATCGACCGGTCGCTTGCGGCGCGGCGCGCGGCGTGGATCAATGCGGCCATTGCGAAGGGCGAAATCGTCAGTCAGGAGGAGCGCTTCGTCTCGAGTGACGGCGAAATTCGTTACTACATCCGCACCTTTACGCCGATCTTCGATTACACCGGGCACGTCAAGCACGTCATCGCGTACGGTCACGACATCACCGAATACAAACACCTCGAAGACCAGTTGCGCCACGCGCAGAAGATGGAAGCGATCGGGAGGCTCGCGGGCGGCGTCGCGCATGACTTTAACAACCTGCTGACGGCGATGATGGGCATCGCGGAGTACATCCTGCCGCAAGCCGAAGAGAGCCCGACCCTGGCCGCGGGCATCGCCGAGATTCAATCCACCGCGCGGCGCGCCGCGGAACTCACACGGCAACTGCTCGCATTCAGCCGGCGCCAACCCTCCAAACACGTGCCGGTGGACATCGCACAGACCATCGGCGCGATCGGCTCGATGCTGCGCCGGATCATCGGGGAAACGGTCTCATTGCGCATGTCGTTCCCGCAAGAACTGCCGCGCTTCATGGGTGACCCGGGCCAACTCGAACAAATCATCATGAACCTCGCCGTCAACGCGCGCGATGCGATGCCGCACGGCGGCGAACTCTCGATCTTGATCTCCGTCGTTAGTCACGATGACGACCGGCCCCTCGAACATGCGCTGCTGCGTCCGGGCGACCACGTTCGCATCGTCGTGCGCGATACGGGCGTTGGCATGGACGACGACACCAAGCGCCGTGTTTTCGAACCGTTCTTTACGACGAAAGGTGAAGGAAAGGGGACCGGCCTCGGGCTCAGCACCGTGTACGCCATCGTCGAGCGGTGGGGCGGCCGTGTCTACGTCGAAAGCATTGAAGGCGCCGGCACCGGTTTCTACATTTATCTGCCTGCCGTCGAGGCGCCCGCCGAACGGATCGAGGCCGCGCGCATCGTGGCCACCCAGACCCAAGGCTCGGAAACCGTACTCGTCGTGGAAGACGAAACGACCGTACGCGAAGTCGTCAGCCGCATCCTGCGCCACTGCGGATACACGGTGCTCGAAGCGGCGAGCGGCGAAGAGGCCTTCACCCTCGCCAAACATTACACCGGCCCGATCGACATGCTTGTATCCGACATGGTCATGCCGGGCATGTCCGGCCGCGAACTCGCCGAGCTCCTCGAAACACATCGCCCGGGCCTGCGCATGCTCTTCATGTCCGGCCATTGCGAAGACGAAGACGCGGAATTCGTGTCCGAATTGGAGTCGCCCCGCTTTATCCAGAAACCGTTTACCGCGACGGAGCTCGCATCGAAAGTCCGCGAACTGCTCGACGTGGTCGAACCGCAGCGGTCTGACATCTAAGCCGATTGGGAATTGCGCTGTACTTCGATCCGGGCGGTTTGGAGAACTGTTCTTACCGCCGCGCGGCGCCCGATCGTGTCGTGTCCACCAGCGGCAATAATGCTGCGTCGATATCGGATTCCTTCTCGCCGATCTCCGCCTTATGCAGTCGCCACTCCTCGGTGTGTTCGGTGCTTCCGCCGTTCGCACTGAGCGTGACGAGCGGCCCGAGCGATTCGATCTCGAGCATGTCTTCGTTCGTGAAGGTCTCGGTGTTGCACCCGAAATCAACGTATTCGCCGCCGTCAACGTAGTTGAACCGCTTGATGAACACGTCGCCCTTCAACACGTACGCGCCCCAACCCAACGAATTCTTGAACCCGGCCTTCTGGGGCGTCTTCGCCGTCGGGTCCTGCCGCAATTGGATGTACTTCGTGCCGAAGGTCCAGCGCGGGTCCTTCATGTCGGTGTAGTGCCACAACGTCAAGGGCCGCGCCGGCAGCAGATAATCCGTGTGCGCGATGAACGGTTCCTGCGGGTATACGGCGCGTCCTCCCTTCGCCATGACCGTCAATGCCCAAGGCGCGAGTTTCACGTCCCATTCGTTCCGGTTCGTGAGCCGGTGCAGAATAGTCACCTGCGACGATTCCGGCGCCAGCGTGATCTCCATCTGCTTCTGAATACCGGTCGAGTGTTCCGTGCCCTGCGTCACGCGCAGCGTGGACCCGTTCCACTCGTGCTTCACAGGCGAATTGTCCGGCGAATATGTGCGCGGTTTCGCTTCCGGCGCATGCCACAACCGGTGCCCGCCGTAAATCCGCCACTCGTCGCCGCCGGTCTTTCCCATCAGGTCTTTGTATTCGTTCAGCAAGTTCTGCCCGCCAACAAATCCGTACCGAATAATCCGCGGACCCACATCCGTGGTCACAACAACTTCCACCTGGCCGTTGCTCAACCACACGCAGTTCGGCCAGCCCCCGTATTCCTTCTTCTCCATCTTCACCTCCGCGCTTGCGATGACGGAAACCAGTATCGAAACGAAACAGAGACACACCGAACGTAGCATGAGGACGTCCCTCCGATTTGTAGTAGCCCGCCGCCCAGCGAAGCGTGACCACAGTAACAGAGAATCAACTGGGATTCGACTCGTTCGCACTTCCCGTGCTACGTTTCTTTCGGTGCAAGCGGGCCGAGGTGTCATGGAAGTAACATCGAGTTATGCGGGGTCGTCGTCGAGACCGCTGGAACGGGAAGTCACGTGGCGGCACGCGATGAATTTTGCCGCGTCGGTACAGGACCACAACCCGTGGTACTTCGACGACGAACGAGAGGATGGCATTGTCGCCCCGCCGATGTTGGCCGTGGCGCTCACGTGGCCGTTCGGCGAGAGCGCGAGCACGTACTGGGACGAGAAGAAGTTCCCGCTGGACCTGCTGGTGCGACAGGTCCACTACACGGAGCAAATCGTGTTCGACCGCCCGTTGCGTCCGGGCGACAAGCTGACCATCACCGCGGACCTGCCGATGATCCTGCCGCATCGGGCCGGCACCTACATGATTATTCGGTGCACCGCAAGGGACCAGAAAGGCGATCGCGTGTTCATCGAGTACGCGGGTACCTTGTTGCGCGGTGTGAAATGTACGGACAAAGGCACGACCGTCGAGGCGCCGCCGGAGACGCCGCGCTTCCGCGGGGATAACGGCCCGCTGTGGGAGAACGTGACACACCTGGGGCCGATGGCCGCGCATATTTATGACGGTTGCGCGGACATCCACAACCCCATCCACACCTCGCAGCGGTTTGCAAAGTGGGTCGGTCTTCCCGGCATTATTGTGCACGGTTCGTGTACGCTTTCGGTTGCGTTACGCGATATAGTCAACCGCGAGGCGAACGGCGATCCGCGCCGCGTGAAGCGGCTGGGGTGCAGGTTTACCGGCATGGTGTTGCCGGACACGGATATCACGGTTCGCGCGTTGGGACGCACTTCGGGCGAAGACACGGATTGGGCGCACTTTGAAGTGCTCAATGGCGACAAGCGCCGGGCAATCAGCGATGGGTTCGTGGAGTTTGCGCGCGGGTAGGACCGCGGCACGGGCGGACCTTCGGGCTATTCGTGCCCGTGCGTCATCACCGTACTCGTCGATCATGTCTTGATCTTCGATGCGTCGGTTACGAATGACGGGCACGTGCGCGAGCACGTCTCGCGCCAGTTCTTACAGGAGACGAACATGACCAAACACGATCTCACCTGGAAGTACGTCTACGACTGGGCGGACACAAAGCCCGGCGCGGAAGCGATTGTCTTCGAGGACGAACACGTCACCTACCGCGAGTTCGCCGGCGCCGTGACCGCAAATGCGCTCGCGTTTCTCGAAGCGGGTGTCGAGCGCGGCGATCGCGTGGCGCTTGTCGCGATGGCGCGGCCCGAGTTCTTCTACACGTTCATGGCCGCGAACCAGGTGGGCGCGATGTGGCTCGGCATTTCGCCGAAGTTCACGCTCCAGGAAATGCGCTACATCGTCGGCGACTGCCAGCCGACCGTACTCGTCGCGTTGCGGCACTACTATGACCGCGATCTGGGCCCTGAAATCGAGGTGCTCGCGCGCGAGTTCCCGTGCATCAAGAAGGTGCTCGTCATCGGCGAACCGCCCTCGGGATGCGAGAGCTATGGCGAATACGTGTCGAAGCCGCGCCCGCACCTCGCCGCGAAACTCGATGCGCGCGCCGCCGAATGCGCGCCGGACGACAACGCGCTCCTGATGTACACCTCCGGCTCGACGGGTAAACCGAAGGGCGTCGTGCAGACGCACCGCAGCATTCTCGCGAACGTCGCCGTCCAGATCGATCACCTCTATATGGACGGCGAGATGCGTTGTCTCATGCACTTCCCGATCAATCACGTCGCCGCCGCGGTCGAAATCGGCTACGCGTGCGTCTATGTCGGCGGCGCCTCAATTATGATGGATCGGTTCGAGCCGTCGGAGACGCTGAAGTTGGTCGAGCGCGAGCGCGTCACGATGTTCGGGCAAGTCCCCGCGATGTTTCTCATGCAGTTTGGATTGCCGGCATTTCGCGAGACCGATTTTTCGAGCGTGCGCGTGTACGCGTGGGGCGGTGCCACTGCCCCGCAACTCGTGCTGGACGTCTTGACCAAACTCGCCGCGCGCCATGGCGCGAAGCTCGCCACGGGCTACGGCGCGACGGAAATGTGCGGGTTCGTCACCTACTCCGATCCGGACGATTCGTACGACACGCTGCTGCAAACCGCGGGGCGCTGCGTCCCGCCGTTCGAGTTGCGCATCGTGGACGAACACCGCCGCGACGTGCCGCGGGGGCAGATCGGCGAGATTGCCGTGCGCGGCCCCTTCATGATGAAGGAGTACTGGAACAAGCCCGAGCAAACTGCCGCCGCGCTCGATCCGGACGGCTGGTACTACTCCGGCGACCTCGGGTCGTTGGACGAACGCGGATACGTCCGCATTTCGTCGCGCAAATCGGAAATGTTCAAGACAGGCGGCGAAAACGTCTTCCCGCGCGAGATCGAGGACGTGCTCGAACAGCACCCCGAAGTGCTCATGGCCGCCGTGATCGGCGTGCCGCACGAACTCTACCAGGAGGTCGGCCACGCGTTCGTTATGCCGCACCCGGGCAAGTCGCCCGCCACGGACGACCTCCACGCGCACTGCAAAGAGAATCTCGTGAATTTCAAGGTGCCCAAGCGCATCGAGGTGCGCCCGCTGCTGCCGCTGCTTCCGAACGGCAAAGTGAACAAAATGGCGCTGAAGGCCGAGCTGCAGGAATCGCTGGTATAGAGACACGTTTCGGGTTTGCGCTGTATACTGGTTTGGTCTCAACTGGAGCGATTGACATGACTAAATCGTTCCTGCCCGCGCGTGTATAAGACCAACGTCCCACTAAACCACTTTCGAAGGGGGACGTTAAGGAGCGCAGAATGACACTATATGATCCGAATTACGTCCCCATTTGAAGGGGGATAGGGGATGTGCATCGCAACGATCGCACGACTCGCCAACTCTGGTGCCGGGATGAATTGAACCTTTGTAGCCGCACGGTGTCCAAAACATCGGATGGGCAACCGTTGAGGAGCAATTCCATGTCATTGTCCCGAGTAGTTAATCTGATCGTCCTCTTTGCGGCCGTGGCTTCCTGGGGTTGCAGCCCAGCCTATCGGGGAGCAGTGCAGTCGCAAGAAGCCTTTGAGCAAGCCCGGCTAGTGATGGAGAGCCGGCAACCCGCCGCCGCACCTGCAAAGGACGCCGGAGTGGGTTCGGCGGGCGACGAGGCCGGTACGCCGGGCGCGGGCGGTCTGGCCAGTCTTGCATCGAGCCAGCCCGACGTCTACCTCATCAAGAACGCCACGGTGACCGTCGAGTGCGACGACGCGCGTACGGCCACCAATACCTTGGTCGGCACACTGCAATCTGCCGGCGCGTACGTATCGAACCTGAACGAGTTTGTGGATGCGCTGGGCCGGCGCACGGTGACCATGCAGGTGCGCGTGCCCGCGGACAAGTTCGACCAGTCGATATCGAGTCTCGAATCGCTCGGAAAGATTCTCAACAAGCAAGTCTCGACCGAGGACGTGACGGAGGAGTACGTTGACACCGATTCGCGCGTGCGGAACTTGAAGAAGACCGAGGAGCGCCTCATCGATCACCTCAATCGCGCGGCCCAGCTCGAGGACATCCTCCGCGTCGAAAATGAACTGACGCGCGTGCGCGAGCAAATCGAGCGGATGGAAGGGCGTCTTCGCTTCCTGACGAACCGCGTGTCGTTCTCCACGATTACGGTCACGCTCCAGGAAAAGGCAAAGGCCGAGCCGATCGTTCCGCCGCAATCGTTCAGCACCGCGAAGGAGTTTTCCGAGGCGATCCGCTCGCTGGTCGGATTCTTGCAGGTGATCTGGTCAATGGTTATATGGGTGCTCGTATGGTCGCCGGTATTTGCCGCGATCGTGGCAGCCGTGTATCTATTGTATCGCCAATACCGCAAGCAGATTCGGAGACTAAATCTGTAGGATCGATCGGTGCGAGGGTGGGACGATGCATCGTCCGTTCGGCAGTATTCGGGAACGCACGCAACGCGAATCCACGTCCATATCGATACCCACATCCCCCTAAATCCCCCTTCAAAGGGGGGCTTTAAGAATCGGAAAACGACTGTTTTGGTTCTGTATTAAGTCCCCCTTTGAAGGGGGATTTAGGGGGATGTAAACTCGTCTCCCCGCTACCCGCCCACCACATTCACCGGCCCGTGGTCGTCGCAGTGGTCGCCGTGCGGATGGTGCAAATGCCCGTCGACGAGGTAATCCACATGATCGCCGTGCGGAATGGGTTCGTGCCCGCAACCGGGCCCGTGGACGTGTTCGCGCGGATGCGCGGCGCACGCATGGCCCGCGGTGCATTCGTCGGGGTTTGTTGCGGAGACTGAAATCACGTGGTCGTCGTAGTGATCGCCGTGGGCGTGCAGCAGGTGCCCGTTGCGCAGGTAGTCGGTGTGCCCGTCGTGCTCGATAGCGGTGTGGCCGCATTCGGGGCCGTGTTGGTGATCGTGGTCGTGATGCCGGTTGCAGGTACTCATGGCGCCCTCACTGTGCCGCACGCCGCGTCCCCAACGCAAGCAGGAACAGTCCGGCCTGGACCAGGATGATCGTCGCCCCACTGGGCAGGTCCGTTACATACGAAATGTACAGTCCGATCGCCGGCGTGATCGTTCCAATCACGATGGAAAGGACCGTCATCTGCGCAAACGATCGTGACAACAGCCGCGCCGTCGCCGCGGGCAATACCAGAAACGCAGAGATCAGTAGTATCCCGACGATCTTGATCGATACGACGATAGCGATCGCCATTGCGACGGCCAGCGCGTAGTCGTACGCGGCGACGCGCAGCCGGTCCGTGCGCGCCAGATTGCGATCGAACGTCGCATAAGCCCACGCGCCCCACAGCGGCACGGTCACGAGCGTCGCGCATGCCATCGCCGCCGCGAGCCAAACATCCGAGGGATCCAGGAACAGGATCGATCCGAACAAATACGACTGCACATCCGTGCTGAATCCTTCTCGCAACGAGACGAATACGACACCCAATGCCATCGACGCGGCAAACAACACGCCTATCGCGGTATCCTCCGCGAGTTCCGTGCTTTCGCGCACCCACACGATCGCGACGGCGACGGCGACCGTAAACGGGATCGCGATGCCGATGGGCTGGATGCTTGCGAGGATTCCCAACGCGACGCCGCCAAACGCCGCATGGGCAAGCCCGCTGCCGAGAAAAGCCATCCGCCGTTGCACGACGAACACGCCGAAATAACTGGCGACAAAGCCAATCAACACGCCGGCGCCAAGCGCTCGTTGCATGGTGACGGACCCGAACGCGTCAAGCATCGGACGAACGCCCGTGGCTTGCGGCCTTGTGTCCCGCGTAGCCGAACACCTGCAGCAGCCGCTCCTCGCGCGCGACTTCTGAGGGCGCGCCGAACGCGGCCAGTCCGCGATCCATCAGGAGCACGTGCGAGGCGTGCGTGCGCGCGCCTTCCCAGTCGTGCGTGATCATAAGCACAGTCGCGCCGCGGTCGCGCCGGTCGCGTTCGAGAATGTGGTACATCTCGGCTTCGCCCGCAATGTCCATTCCCGCGCCCGGTTCGTCGAGCACGAGCAATTTCGGACCGCGAACCAACGCGCGCGCGAGATACACGCGCTGCAATTCGCCGCCGGAAAGCTTCGCGATGGGGCGGTCCGCAATGCGCGCGACGCCGGTGCGCTCCATCGCCGCGAGCGCCGCATCGCGATCCGCCGAGGCGATGCGCCACGGCCACGAACGGCGAATGCCCGTGACGACCAACTCGAGCGCGCGCCCGGGAAACGAACGGTCGAGCGTCTTCACTTGTGGAACGTAGCCGAGCAATTCGGCGGGTAATGTGTCCGGCGGCTTGCCGAAGATGGAAACGCTTCCGCTGTGCGCGCGTTGGAGTCCAAGCACGACGTTCAGCAGCGTCGTCTTGCCGGCGCCGTTCGGTCCTATCAGCGCGACAAACGCGCCCTCCGGCGCCGCAAAACTCACGCCGCGCAACGCGTCCACTTCGCCAAACCGCACGCTGACGCGCGTGGCCTCGATTGCCGGCGCGCTCATTGAAGGGCCTTCTTCAGCATGTCCGCATTGTAGGTGATCAACTCGCGGTAGGTGCGGCGGCCCTCCCCTCCGCCGTTTGGATCGAGTTCAAACAAAGACAGTTGGCAAGCCTCGGCAATCACTTCCGCGGGCCGGCGCGGCAACTGCGGCTCCGTGAACACGGCGCGCACGCCCTTCGCGCGTGCCGCGTCCACGAGTTCGTCAATGTATTTCGGTGTGGGTTCCTTGCCGGGAAACGGCTCGACCATTCCGCCGACAGTCAGCCCGTACCGCCGCATGAAATACGACCACGACGGATGGAACATGAACACGGGCCGGTTCTCCAGGCCCGCAAACGCCGACTTCATCTCCGAATCCAATTCGTTCAGTTCCGCGCTGAAACGCGATGCGTTGTTCCGGTACGTGTCCGCGCCCGCGGGGTCGAGTTCGATCAACTTTTCGACCAAATTCGGAATGATGGCGCTCACGATGCGGGGATCCGACCAGAAGTGGCCATTGTAGCCCGTTTCGTGGTGATGTCCGTCCTCGTCGTGATCGTCGTGTTCGCCATCCGCGTCGTATTCAATCCGGTCCGAGGC
Source organism: Candidatus Hydrogenedentota bacterium (assembly GCA_013359265.1). Lineage (NCBI taxonomy): Bacteria > Pseudomonadati > Candidatus Hydrogenedentota > Candidatus Hydrogenedentota bacterium. Next base: position 143,236 of record JABWCD010000002.1, on the reverse strand, counting down.
CGGGACGAGGGAAAACATCTCAATCCGAGTCTTCGCCGGCAGCTTCGCCGCCCACGCGTCGATGTCTTCGGCGGCGTAGAACACCGCGAGGGCCGACTCTGCTGCCATCGCGTCTGACGGACGCGGCTCGTAGGTGTGCGGCGAAGCGCCCGGCGCGAGCAGTTCGCTCACCTCGCCGCGATCGCCAACCAGTTCCGCAACGATCGCGCGCAATGGATTGATTGTCGTGATATAGGCGACTCGTTGTTCGCTCGGCGGTCTGCACCCGAGGCACAGCACGGCAATTAGGAACGTTATGGCGGCGGTGTGCTTCATCGGCGAGAGCGTATTCAAATCGAACGCGACCGGCAAGTTTGCCGGAACCGCGGCGCCACGGGGGTTCCGCGGCGTCTCCCGCTAACTTACGCTCAGAAAGGACCGGCCCGTGTGGGTTCGGTCAACGAAATAGTTGTGGTTCTGGCTTTGTATGGCATCGATAGCCGCTTTTGCGTCCTCGACGGTAGCGGCGTCCGCATGCGTAAGCAGCGTTTTGAGATGCGGGACCGCGTCGCGCCGCAACGAATACGCAAGCAACATGCACGCGCGATACCGCACAAGCGTCGCTTTGTCGGACAAGGCGATTATCCCAAGCTGATACGCGTCTTCGCTCGTCCTCGCGTAGCGGATGGAATGAAACACCAGCTCGACGCGGCCGCGCGCCTTACGAAAACTGCGGTAGGCCTCTAGCAAGTAAGGGACAACGGCCGGCCCCAGATCGCGCAGCCGCTCCCACGCTTCTTGACATTCCTCGTTGGACGAACTGTCCAACCTCTTCACCAGTTTCCGAATCTCTTCAGCAGTCATGTTGATGCCCTCGCCTCCTCTTTCGCGCCTTCGATCGCGCGGACCATGCGCACGACGGGCAGGTCAACGCCGTTGGACATCGGCAGCGCGTAGCGTTCGACCGGTTCAAACCCGAGCGCGGAGTATAGCGGCTCGCCCGGCAACGTCGCGATGAGTTCGAACCGCCGGAATCCTGCATCACGCGCCTGACCCTCGCACCACGTGTATAGCATGCGCCCGAGGCCGCGCCGCGCAAAATCAGGGTGAACGAAAAATGCGCGGATGCGCGCCGCATCCCTGGCTGGGTCAAGCCGCGATTCCGATCCCGATTTCAGTTGGTCCCCGCCGCACAAGGTGCTCAGGCGGCTCCATCCGCCCGCCGCCGCTAACACACTGCCCGCTTCGATAACCGCATAAGTGCCGTCGTCGATCAACGCGGTATCGGGCCCAAAGATATGGATAAGCGCGCTCTCGATTTCCTGCTCTGAATAATAGCCCGCACTCAACCCGCGCACGGATCTCTGGATCAGTTCGCGCAAGTTTGGCGTGTCGTCGGATATGGCAAGGCGTAGCGTGAACATGGCGTAGTGTAGCGCTGTTGGACGGAAGCTCTCGCCCCATAGTGTATCTGCAAGTCCTCGTCGTTGCACGATGCTATGATGCTTCCCCGATTGGTACATTCAGGGATGCGCCGCATGGGCCAAAATCGCTGCAAGAGGCAATGTTCTCATCTCGCGTGGACAACGTTACTGTTTACGCTCACGCTCGTCTGCGCGCACGCGGGCGAGATGCCGCTCGAAAGGTCTCGCATGGTCAACACGCGTGAGACGACGCCCGTGCTCGATAGTGAAGCAAACCGGCTTGAGCTAGGTAGTATACCGATGCCGTTCGCGGATTGGGCGCTGGTCGAAGCCGGGCAAAACGAATGGGTCGGGCCGGACGGCAAAACGCTCCCGCTGGACGGACCTCACGGACTGACGTCGCCTGACGAGGCGCGCGCGATTCCACTCGGGTTTGCGCACGGCGTAGCCATTCGCGCGCAAGAGGCAACGAAGGCCGGCGTCTTCTCGGACATGGTCCCGGTCGAGCATCCGTGGGAGCGCGCGAACATGAAAGCGCGCACGCTGCTCTATGACGAGGCCGCGCACGTATACCGTGTCTGGTACGAATGCCCCGGCGGGCTCGCGTATGCGGAATCGGCGGACCTTAAGACGTGGCGGAAACCGCTGACGAACCCCACCGCATTCGGCGACCGCACGCACTCCAACCTCGCGTACATCGCGAACCGCGACGAATGCGCCGCTTCGGGCATGTTCCAGAAACCGGACGCGCTGGAGGTGGCGCAATCGGGAACGGTCTTTGTCGATCCGAGCGCTCCGCCTGACGAACGATTCAAGACGACGACCCTCGCAAGCGCAACGCCTGAAAAACTGCACGCCTTCGCAAAAGAGAAGGGCAAGCCGCTAAGTTCGCGGGTGAGCGATATGTCCGCAAACGTGCTGTTTCCCGCCGTCTCAGCGGACGGCGTCGCGTGGCGCGTGATCCCCGAGCCGAACCTGTTGCACGACGCCGACACACAAACGGTTGTGTTTTTCGATACGCGCATCCGACGCTACGTGGCCTACACGCGTCTGTGGGAATTTGGCCGGCGCGCAATCGGACGCGCCGAGTCGAAAGACTTCCGCGATTTCCCGCTGCCACGCGCCGTGTTGTCCCCGGATGCGAATGAAGCGCCCTATATCGATTATTACGCGAACGCGATGGCGCGGTATCCCGGCCGCGACGATCTGCATCTCATGTTCGTGCTCGCGTACGATCGGCGGACGGAGAACAGCGTCGTGCGCGCGGCGACGAGCCGTGACGGCGCGCTCTGGCGCTTCGCGCCCGGAGGACCGGTGCTGCGACCCGGCACAGCGAAGGATTGGGACAGCCACTTCGTGTTGCCGGTCCCGTCGTTCGTGCGCGCCCCGGACGGTGATCTGCTGTTGCTCTATTCCGCGTACAATCAGCCACACAAGTTTCCGCGCGCGGGATTCGTTGAAGGCAACCAAGGCGTCGCGCGCTGGAAGGCGGACCGCCTGTCCGCAATCGAGGCGGAATCGGAGGGTTCGTTCACCACGCCGTACCTGCGCCTGCTCGGATCGAAGATTATCTTGAACGTCCAGACCGCGCGTACAGGCGAAGTGCGTGTCGAATTGTGCGACCGGGACCTTCAGCCGTTGCCGGGCTGTTCCGTTCTGGATTGCGACCCAATCGTCGGTGACCACGTTGCGTTTACGGTAACATGGAAGGGCAATAGCAACGTGCCCACGCTTGACAATTCGTCCGCGCGCATTCGGGTTCAGATGCGGTCCACGAAGATCTTCGCGTTGAGCGCGGAGTAAATGATGCGCGTTCTCCGGCAGATTGTTTTCGCGCTTTGCACAGTGTCTTCGGCTACGGCGCAGCTAACTGCGATTCCAACCGATCACCCGCTACGGCAGAAGGCGACTGTCGCTGCCGTAGATATCGCTACCCTGCCTAAAGCGGAGCTACTGGCGACACCGTCGGTGCGGGTATTGCTGGGATATTCGCGCAGACCGTTGCATTTTCCCGACGGCTACACGATGGGCTTGTTTTCGTTCAGCTATTCCACGAAGGCGAATTGGCTGTTCCTGATCGATTGCCGCGACTTGTCGGCGCAGCGAATCGATATGCCGAACAACGACAACGGCTCGCACTGCGCGGCGATGCTGCCGAACGGCGATATCTACTTCACGCCCTACGGCAACGGGCGCGCGCACCATTTCAGTTGGAAGACACGGACCTTCAAGCCAGTTGCAACGCAAATTACAAAAGACATCTACACGTGGGACGCCATCGGCGCGTCGAACCGACGCGTGTATTTCGGCACCTACCCGAACGCGGCATTCGGCGAGTACGATCCGGCAACGAACAAGTGGGACTTACATGAACGCATTGTTCCGGATACGACGTACGTGACGAATTTGTGCGAAGACGCGAACGGCGCAATTCGGTTCAAGGCATGGGGGCCGGATGAAGTGTGGATGACCTTCGACCCGAAGACACGTGCGTTTTCGAAGGCAGGACCGCCCGGGGACGGCGGCCCGGCAATGAGCGTCGATCTCGCAGCGAAGACCGGTGACAAAGATATCGTTGGTTCGATCGCGTACAAGGGCAAGACCTACGCGGTGAGCAATCCCTCAGGCCGCGTGTGGGAATTCGACGGCGGCGCAGCGCCGGTCCTGCTGGGTGACACCGGCATTCCGTCCGAACCCTCGTGGTGGATAAAGGCATGCAATGACGGCATCGCCGGAGTGAGTTATTTCGGCGGCATGTTCCGCTACGATTTCGCGACAAAGTCGTTCAAGACCGGACAACTCGATAACCGCGCGCCCGGCGGCAACGGCATCATGTTTCTCGAAACGATCGCGCCCGACTGCGTGATCGGCGCGAATTACAGCCAGCAGAACTTGTTCGCGGTGAATCCAAGCACGGGTGACGTACGCGAATCCGAAACCGTCGTCGCGCGCACCGGCGGCGAACCCATGTGCGCCGTGGGGTTTGGCGGCAAGGCGTTTGTCGGCATCTACACCGGTTCGATTCTTTCCGTCTACGACCCCAGGGTGCCCTTCGCGTTCGGCACGAACCCGCGTGAACTCGTTTCGCTTAGCAAGCCCTACGATCAGACGCGCCCGCGCGCGGCCGTAACCGACGGCGCGCTCGTATTCATCAGTTCAGACAGCGAATACAGCAAACTCGGCGGAGCACTCGCGGTTATCGATCCCGCAACGGAAAAGATCGACGTTTATCACCACCTCATCAAAGACCAGAACCTGCCAAGTCTCGCCTACGACGCTAAGCACAAGCTCGTGTGGGGCGGCACGGACCGCTGGGGCCAGATGCGCAGCCATCCGCCAACACAGCCGAGACCGTTGGTCTACGCTTTCGATCCCGCAACGCGAACAGTCACGACGACACTCGATCTATGGCCTGGCGCGGACGTGGTGACGGTCCACGGCGTTACGCGCGAGGGCCTGCTCATCGCGTCAAACGGAAACACTATTACGCTCATCGACACGGAAGACGGCGATATTCTGTACGATGGCGAGTCGCCCGTCGGCATTCCCGCGATGGTCCGCACGGGCGCGGACGGAAACTGCTATTGGTTGGCGCAGGGCGTGTTGTATCGTTGGAACTTGGAGACGAACGAATTGACGCCGCTGATAACCGCCGTCGATGCGCGGTTCACGACAGAACCCGCGCCGGGCACGTGGCTGTTCGGCACGGCGACTTCGGTGTTCAAAGCGCGGTTGAACTAATGCAATTCGCGAGGCGCGGTACGCTTTCGAAACGACGAATTGACTCAGCATGATTTCGTGCTCCTGCCCGTGCTCGTCATTCGTAATCGAGCGTCAAAGTGCGAGTACGATGACGACGCACGAGCGCGACACGGAAAGGCGGAGGACGTGCTTTTGAAGCGCTCTAGCGTGCTACCGCGAAAAATTTGGAGGGGATCATGCCCGTAATTCGCACGACCGAAAACGAAATGGGCGCGGGCAACCGCCCGGACTGGTCCCGCGTTACCAGCGCGGGAATCTTTCGCGTGCCTGCAACGGGCGGCACATTCGATTGCCACTACCACGACTGCGACGAGTATTGGCTCATTTTCGCGGGCAAGGCAAAGGTGCTGTCCGAGGGGAACACCTACTACCTGAAGCGCGGGGACATCCTCTGCACCAAAGCGGGCGACGAGCATGACGTGATCGAAGTGTACGACGACCTCGAGGGGTTCTGGTTCGAGGACGCAACGCCGCCCGGCGGGCGAATCGGTCACTTGCACCGCGACGATGAAAAGGCGAAGGGCCATGCTGTTCCGTGTATGCCGTTGCCCGAGGACTTCCCCGCGTGAGCGATCCGTTGCGATACGTGCTCGTCGGCGTTGGCGGCTGGGGCGCACACTGGCGCACGGAAGTGCTGCCGCGCCTGCGCGAACTCGGACTGGCCTGCGCAGTGGGTGCGGTGGACATTCATCGCGAGGCGCTCATGCTCGCCAAGGAATCGCTCGGTCTCGACGACGCGCAACTATTCACCGATCCGGAAACGGCCTTGGCCCAAACCAGGCCGGACTTCGTGATTATTGTCGTACCTCCCGCGCACCACGAATCGGTCGTGGACTCCGCGGTCCGTCACGGCTGCCACATCCTCAGCGAAAAACCCATCGCCGATACGATGGAGGCCTGCGCGCGAATCTACAACAAGGTGCGCTCCGCGGGACTGAAGATGGCGGTGACCATGAGCCACCGCTTCGATCAGGACAAGCAAACGATCGAACGCGCTGTGAAGAGCGGCGCGTACGGCCCACTCAATTATGTTGTTCACCGGTTCACGCACAATTGCCGCGCGTTCGGCAGTTGGGGCGCCGCATTTCGCCATCAAATTCCCGACCCGCTGCTCGTCGAAGGCGCCGTACACCACTTCGATTGCCTTCGCGCGCTCGCGGCGTCGAACGCGCGCCGCGTGTACACCGTCGCGTGGAACCCGCCGTGGGGCGAATACGCCGGCGACTCGACTGCCCTTGTCACGATCGAAATGGAGAACGGCGTCCGCTGTTTCTACGAAGGCGCGAAAGCCAACGCGAGCACGATGAACGGCTGGGAGAACGATTACATCCGCGCGGAATGCCGCGACGGCACGCTGGAACTCGACGCGCGCGCCCTTCGCGTGCTTCGCGGGGGACCCTGGGAAGCGCCGGCATCGGTATCGGTTCCGCTCGCGGAACAGCCCGCGTGGAAAAATGCATGGCTGGCGGAGCTTTACGTGCGGTGGCTTGGGGGCGGCCCGGCGCCGGAGAATACTCTTGACGACAACATCCATTGCGCAGCGCTGCTGTTCGCCTCGATCGAATCGGCCCACACCGGCCGGCCGGTGGACGTAGCCGAATTTCTGGGCCGTTACGTCGACACTGCGTCCTGACGCCGATTCTCACAATTCACTGTTAGGTCCCCTGCGCGGCGCCACGCGCCACGGCCGTTGCGCGGCGGCGCAGTCATTTCTTATAGTGAAGTGCCCATGAATAACCTTTTCCAGATTCGCGAAATCTCCACGCTTTCGTTTAACGAGCGCGTTTTGCAGGAAGCGGAGGACAAGCGAAGCCCGCTCATGGAGCGCCTGAAGTTCCTCGGCATCTTCTCGTCGAACATGGACGAGTTCTTCAAGGTGCGCGTCGCGAGCATCCACCGCCGGCTCGAGATGGGAAAGAAAGGAATGGCCGATGTGCTCGAAATCATCGGCGACAAGACGCGCGAGTTGGACGAGCGGTTCCGCCAGGCGTACGCCGAGATCATTTCGGGCCTCGAAGCCGAAGGGATCAAGCTTCTCACCGAGACCGACCTCGCCGGCCAATCGGACCAACTGAAAGAGTGGGTCACCGACTATTTCTGCGCGAACGTGCTGCCGTTCGTCGTGCCCATCCTCATCCGCGAAGACCAACCGTTTCCCGCGTTGAAGGACGGCGCAGTCTACTTCGCGATCAAGATGTGGGGCGAAAAGACTCGGTACGCCGTTCTCGAGATTCCGCCCGAGGCCCCGCGTTTCGTGCAGTTGCCCAACGGCAACATCATGTACGTCGACGACGTCATCCGCTATTGTCTCGATCGGGTGTTCTACATCTTCGAGTACAGCCGCATCGAAGCGTTCGAGTTCAAGATTTCGCGCGACGCGGAACTCGACATCGACAACGATTTCTCCGAGGGCTACGTGCGCAAGATGGAGCGCGTGCTCAAGCAGCGCAAGGGCGGCCGCCCGACGCGGCTCGTGTACGACGCGACAATGCCGTCCGGCCTGCTGAAGCTGCTGCAAAAAGAACTGCGAATTATCAAGGACGACACGCTCATTCCCGGCGGGCGCTACCACAACATGAAGGACCTGATAAAGTTCCCATGTTCGCGCCCGGACCTCGCGTACCCGAAGCTCGATCCCGTGCCGCACCCGATCCTCGATGCGAACGTACGCACGCCCATGATAGACATTATCCGCAAACAGGACGTGCTCGTGACGTACCCGTACCAGTCGTTCGATCACGTCGTCCGGCTGTTGCGCGAGGCGGCGATCGATCCGAAGGTCGAGGAAATCCGCATGACAATGTACCGCGCGGCCACGCGTTCGCAAATCGTGAACGCGCTGGCGAACGCCGCGCGGAACGGCAAACGCATCTTCGTTTCGATCGAGTTGCAGGCGCGGTTCGACGAGCAGAACAACATCAAGATTTCCGAGTTCCTTACCGAACTCGGCGCGCAGGTCGCATACGGTCTGCCTCCGATGAAGACGCACGCGAAATTGCTCCTCATCAAGCGCAAGGGCGGCGCGATCGCGGGGTACTCCACGGGCAATTTCAACGAGGCGACCGGACGGCTTTACGTCGATTGCATGCTCTTCACCGCGGACAAGCGGCTGACCGCCGAAGCGGAGGAAGTCTTCGCCTTCCTCGACCGGGCGTCGAAAATGCACACCGTGGCCGAACCGAAGTTCAAGCATTTGATGGTGTCGCCGTTTACGACGCGCAAGATGCTGACGAAACTCATCGCGCGGGAAAAAGCGAAGGGGCCTGACGGGTACATCTGCCTAAAGGTCAATCACCTAACCGACCTAAAGATTATCGAGAAGATTCGCGAAGCCGCGGACGCCGGGGTGCAGATGCACCTGATCGTGCGCACGACCTACGCCATGCTGCCTCACCCCAACATTCGCGCAATCTCGATCTTGGACCGGTTCCTCGAACACCAGCGGATTTTCATCTTTGGCCGCGGCGAGGACCGCCGCGTGTACATGAGTTCGTCCGACCTGATGGAACGCAACCTCGACTGGCGCGTCGAGGTCGCGTTTCCTGTATACGACCCGCACCTCATGCAGGAAATCGTCGACGTCGTGGCGTTGCAGGTCGCCGACACCTTCAAAGCGCGCGAGCTCGACGAGTTTCAGTCGAACAAGTACGTCGTGAACGGCGCCGGATCGCACCAGGCCCAGGTCGAAACCTACCAGTACTACAAAGAACTCGCCCATCAGGCGAAGCTGCTCGACGAAATCCCCGCGCATTCGCTGAGTTGATCCGCGCGCCGGTACGGCGCCTCCCTCGGACCGAAGGCCCTCGGAATCAGGACAAGATCGGAAGGCACCCCTGCAAGTCGCGCATGAGGCGGGCGTGTTCCGTATCCCCCTCGAGATCGTAGGCGTGAATGAGATTATTCAATACGCGGCGGATAATATCCGCCGGCTGCGTCGGCTCGGCCAACGCGCGCCACAGCCGCGCCGGCATTTGCGATCGGATTGCGCCGATTTCCTTGTCGGTCAAGAGCCGTCCGCCGTCGAAGCAATCGAAGAAGACCGTTCTCCCGCCCATCTTCGCGCGCGCGAGGAAATGTCCCGGCGCGCAGCACCCTTCGATCGCGATGCCGCAGCGCGCGCCGACGAGCATGTAGATGCACGCCAGGCTGATGGGTAGGCCGGCCCCGTGTTGTATCACGTGGATGAGATTGCTGTTCATCGGCGCATAGTACTCGTCGCGATTTCCGCGCAGTTGTTTGGCCCCGAAGAGAAAGCGGCTCAACGAAAGCGCATCGCGCGTGTGGCAGGTCGTCAGATAATCGCGCGCCAGATCGTCCAGCAGTTCGCGCAGCGTAACCGGCGGCGTCCAACCGTATTGGAATTGCGCCAGAAGCTCGAACGCGGTCTCGAGTTGCGCGCTCGGATCGGCGAGTTTCGGCCACGCCGACCACGCGTCCCACCGCGATTCCGCGTTGCGGTGCGCCGCGATGAGGCGTTCCGCGGCCCGGCGCTGCACCGGCGAAAGCTGGTCTACCAGCGCGCGCACTTCGTCCTCGAGCGACGGCCCGAACGAAAGCAACTCGCGCAGTACAAGTTCGCGCACATCGTGCGACGCACCGTCGAGCAAGTCGATCAAATGCGGAATGTCACTACGATTCGCCATGAAAAGCAGCCTTGGTCCGCTCGAAGTATGCCACAGAACGGCCTGTGATATCATCTCGCCGGCGCATGCAATCGTCGCGGTTCGGCAGGCGCAACGGTCCATCCACACGCAATGGGAGGAGTTTAATTTCCGTGCAGGCTACCCTGGCGTCCGGCGTAACGCGCACACTCGTGCTGGCGGCAGTGCTTGGTTGCCTTCGCGTGCTGGCGGACGCGCCGCCGAACGTGCGCACCATGCTCCCACAGATTCACGCGGAGGACATTCGGCGGCACGTGTACTACCTCGCATCCGAGGAATTGCAGGGCCGGCTTACAGGGACCGAGGGCGAAAAGCTCGCGACCAGCTACGTTGCCGATGTGTTCAAAACCCTCGGCCTGAAACCAGCCGGCGATAACGGCGACTACTTCGATTCGTTCGAGTTCACCGCCGGCGTGTCGTTGGGCGAGGGCAATGCGCTAACGCTTAGCGCCGGGAAAGCGCAGTCCACTTTTGCCGTGGATACCGACTGGCGCCCGCTCGCCTTCTCGAAGCCGGGCGCGACGGAGGCGGGCGTTGTCTTCGCCGGCTACGGCATCGTCGCCCCCACGCACGAAGAACAGGCCGAGTACGATTCGTACGTGCATCTGGACGTGCAGGACAAATGGGTGCTCGTCCTCCGTTTCATTCCGGAAAGCGTCCCCGCGCCGCGCAGGCAACACTTCAACCGGTACGCCGGGCTGCGCTACAAAGCCATGCTCGCGCGTGATCGCGGCGCAAAGGGGTTGCTCGTCGTGAGCGGCCCCAACTCGAAGGTCTCGCAGCCACTGGTCGCGCTGAATTTCGACGCGTCGTTCTCCGGATCGAGCATCGCCGCGATCAGCGTTACCGATACGGTTGCGGACGCACTTCTGAAACGTGCGGGCAAGTCACTGAAAGAATTGCAGGACGCGTTGGATACCGGCGATCCCGTTATGGGATTTCCCATTCCGGACGCAATGCTCACCGCGAACGTAGCCATTCAACAGGAAAGACGCACGGGGCGAAACGTGCTGGGACGTCTCGATCCGCCCTCGGGCAAGACCGAATCCATGGTCGTCGTCGGCGCGCACATCGATCACCTTGGACCCGATGCATCGACCGGATCGCTCGCGCGGGACGACGAGCGCGAACGGATTCATTACGGCGGAGACGACAATGCGTCGGGCGTCGCGGGCGTACTCGAGATCGCGCAGTGGTTTGTCAGTACCGATATCGCCGAACGGCCGAGCCACAGCATCTTGTTCGCCGCGTGGTCGGGCGAGGAACTGGGCCTGCTCGGATCGGCCCACTACACGCGGGAATTTGCGGAACAGTTAAACGCCGACACGATATCGCCCGCGATCCGCGCGTACGTGAACATGGACATGATCGGGCGGTTGCGGGACAGTGTCGTAATCGGCGGCATCGGGTCGAGTTCAATCTGGAACGACGAGATCGAAGCCGCAAACAAAGGTGGCATCGTTTCCGTCTCGACGCAGGACGACAGCTACCTGCCGACCGATGCGACGTCGTTCTTCGTGAAGGGCGTTCCGTTCATCAACGCGTTCACCGGCGCCCACGAGGATTACCACACGCCGCGCGACACCGCCGAGAAGGTGAATTGCGAAGGCGCGGCGAGCGTGGCGCAGCTTATGGCGAACATCACCCGGTCGCTCGCGAACCGCGCGGAGCCGCCGGACTACATCGGCCAGGCAAAACCGCAGGGTAGCGGCACGAACACAGGGCTGCGCGCGACGCTCGGTACCATTCCCGACTACGGTCAGAGCGGCGTATTGGGCGTGCTGCTTGCCGGCGTTCGAGAAGGCGGGCCTGCCGCCGCGGCGGGGGTCAGGGGCGGCGATATCATCGTCGAACTCGGCGGGATGAAAGTCGAGAACATTTACGACTACACCTATGCGATCGAAGCGCTGAAAATCGGCGAATCCGTGACCATCGCCGTAACGCGCGAAGGCCAACGAATCGAACTGAGGATCACGCCGGCGCCACGGGAGTAGCCGGGAAAAAGAGTGGGAGCAATGGGAGCCATGAGAGCTATGGGACAAGCCTAATGACGGGGCGGAAACGTCCGCACGAGACTGACGGTCACGCCGCTGCTGGTTGCGTCATGCCCAGTCGCGGTAGTTCCGCGTCTGACTGCTCTCACAACTCGGATCCGGCAGGTGGTCCTAATTACTCCCGTGCATCGCGTGACACGCAACGGCTGCTTCCGAAGCGTGGCAACTATCGGAAGCTGATCACGTACCGAAAGGCGGAAGTCATCTTTGACATCACGTACCACTTCTGCGAACGGTTCCTGAGATTTCCCGACAGAACGATTGGCCAGATGGTACAGGCCGCACGCTCGGCCAAACAGAACATTGTCGAAGGAAGCAAAGCTGGAACAACTTCGCGCGAGACCGAAATCAGACTGACCAATGTTGCCCGCGCAAGCTTCGAGGAATTACTTCTTGATTACCGCGACTTCTTGCGCGTTCGTGGTCACGAGATTTGGGAGAAAGACAGCCGCAAAGCGCAGCATGCCCGGAAGATGGGAATGAAGTCACCGCTGAGCTACGAGGATTTCCGCGAAATTGTGGAAACACGCAACGCAGACATTGTGGCCAATGTCGCAATTTGCCTAATCTTTCAGGCCACATACCTTCTTGATCGGCAGTTGGCCAGCCTCGGGCGATCGTTCCTCGAGGAAGGCGGTTTTCGCGAGCACATGACCCGTGAGCGGCTTAAGGCGAGGTATAACCGAAGTACGAATCCTGATAAGGAGGTCGAGGAATGAGAGATTCGGTTCCAGCAAGTGCGCCGGATGCGCATACCCGGCTTCCTATTGCTCCCATAGCTCACATTGCTCCCATTCTTCAATCCGCTTCGTTTTGTTTTGCCCTGCTTCTCTTGGCCACCGCCTCCGCTTCCGCCCACGAAGGCCCGCACGGGCCCGCGCTCGACGACGCCGAGCGTCTCGAAATCTTCATGGACGGCGTCGTAAACACGGTCATGTACCAGCGCCGGATTCCAGGTGCGGTGGTGGCCGTTGTGAAAGACGGGCGCGTGCTGATGAACAAGGGATACGGCTACGCGAACGCGGAGACGAAAGCGCCGGTTTCGCCGGACAGCACGCTGTTTCGAATCGCGTCGGTCACGAAGACCGTCAATGCGACAGCGGTAATGCAGTTGGTCGAACAGGGCAAGTTTGATCTGAACGACGAGGTAAACGCGCTGCTGGAGCGGTACAACGCACCGCTGCGCATCGCCGAGCATTACCCCACGAAGGTCCGGCTGCTTGACCTCATCAACCATACCGCGGGGTTCGACGAACGCGCCATTGGGATGTCGCGGCTGGCGATTTCCGACGTGCCCGCGCTCGGCGCGTACCTCGCCGCGCGCATGCCGCCGCAAGTCATGGAACCGCGATCGACCATAAGCTACTCGAATCACGGTGTCGCGCTCGCGGGCTATCTCGTCGAACTCGCGTCGGGCGAACCGTACAACGCCTACGTGCGCGATCACATCTACATCCCGGCAGGCATGACCCATTCGAGCATGGAGTGGAACGATACCATCGCTCCGAACATCGCGCAGGGATATCAGGTGCCCGGCGGACAGTTGAAACCGGTGCCGTTCGATCACATCTGCATCCCGCCTGCGGGCGGCATGCTCAGCAGCGGCGCGGATATGGCACGCTTCATGATCATGCATTTGCAGAAGGGACAGATCGATCTCGTCCGCATCTTGCAGGAAAACTCAATCGACGAAATGCACTCCGAACAGTACTCGCAAGACCCGCGACTCAACGCGTGGATGGCCGTCGGATTCTTTAGAGGCACGCGCAACGGCCACCGCTTCCTCGAACACGGCGGCGACCTGAACGGTTTTGCGAGCCGAATTTTTCTGTTGCCGGACGACGGCGTCGGCATATTTACGTCGTGCAACGTGGACGATGATGCGCTGCGCGGCGCGATTGTCGGCCAGTTCATGGACCGCTATTTCGCCGAGCCTGACAAAACGGACCCGGCGGCGGATCTGGACTTGGCCCAGCGCATCAAGGACCGATGTGCCGGGTCGTACCGCAGCAACCGGTTCGCGCGTCACTCGATCGAAAAACTGCAGACTTTGGTCGCGCAGACGCGTGTGACCGTGGATGACAAGGGCAACGTGTCGGTTGCCGGCTCGAGCGGCGATCCAAAGCGATACGCGGCCACCCATCCGGACGTCATCACCGACGTGCGCACCGGCAATGCCGCGGTATTTCGGCTGGGCAATGACGGGAACGCGACCCACCTGCTGACCGGCGAAGGCGCGCTCGAACGATTGGAGTGGTACGAAGAACAGCGCTGGCAATACCTCTTCATCGGTGCAATGCTGCTGATTTCCGCGTCCGCGGTGGTGTGCTGGCCGGCCGCGTACATATGGCGCCGGCGCAGGACGAATGCCGCGCGGCGCGCCCCGGCGTGCTACCGCGTCACCGCGTGGGCGCTCGCCGCGCTCGCCCTGTTCCTGCTCGTCGTGCTCGGCCAGACGCTATTAACGCTCGACCAATGGGAATTCACCTACGGCATGCCCGAACGCATCATCTACCTGCTGTTCTTGCCGCCCGTGCTGTCACTTGGCGCGGCGCTGCTTGCGGTCAACGTCCTTGCTATCTGGTGGCGCGGCTACTGGTCCGGTTGGGTGCGGCTGCACTACACCTTGGTCGCTGTTGCATGCGCGGGCCTCGTTCCGTTCTTCCTGTACTGGAACCTGCTCGGATTCAATTGGTAGTAATGGACGGCGCGCGGGCTATCGAATTTCAAGTCTCTAATTTGAAATGTCAGATTTGCGGCTGACCTCCGTTGTGTTTGCGCGATCCGATCGCCCAGGTCCGGTTCGATTTGTGACGCGCGAATGGTCTCCGTTCCCATTACTCCGAAATCGCACGCCCCAAAAAAAGAGCGTGGCCCCCGAATCTGACGGGGACCACGCGAAATTCAATGTGATCGAATCCTACAGCTTCTCGAGCGGCGCGCCTTCGTACATGATCTTGTCGCCCTCGATCGTTGCTTCGTACACCGTACCGCCCGCGTCGATCGAAAGCTTGTTGCTATCGATCTTCCACGTGCCTTCCGTGTCGTCGTTGATTTTCACGACGCCGCCCTCTTGGAACGCGAGCACATAACCCGCCGCGCTCCACTTCGTGCCGATTATCGTCGTCGCGTCAAGCGCAACGCCCGCGGCCGGCGCGGCTGCCGGGTCGGCCGGCGTCGACGCAGGCGCGGCGTCTTCAGGCTTCTTCTCTTCCATCGTCGCGTCTGATGGCGCGGCGTCGGACGGGGCGGGGGCCGCGTCGGCGGGCTTCGCTTCGTCCGCCGGCTTCGGCGCGTCGGCGGGTTTCGCCGCATCCGCCGCCGGGGCGCTGTCCGCCGGTTTGGCCGCGTCGCCGCCACCGCAACCCGCGATGAGCGCAACAGCCATCACCACCAAAAACGGGACCATCGCAAGCCGAGCGAACTTCAACATAATTCCATTCTCCTTCCCGCGGGCGAATTCCCACAGATTTTGCGTCATGGCGCACAGCAACGTGCGCAGCCCTATCTCAATAGCATACACGCACGAATCTATCCACTTCAAAAACGCGCCGCGCAAGGTGTGCTATACTTGCTGTGCGTTGCAAGGCCGCGCGCGAACCGCTCGTGCCGCGCCGGCCCGCCGCCGCTAGAAGTGAAGGGCCCATGAAGGTAGACATTCACTGCCGAACGGAGCGCTACTCGCCTGGCTCCAAGATTGCCCCGAAGGAACTCATCCAGATGGCAGAGGCCGCTGGCTACGATGCCGTATTCCTCACCGACCGGGGAAAGGTCTGGTCCAGCCGCGAACTGGCCGCCATGAACGAAATGTGCGACCGCCTGCGCATCCTGCCCGGAATCGAGATCGCCCTACCCGAAGGGATGGATATTCTGGTCCTGGGCGCGGACAACCCGGTGTACGAATCGCTTACGACGCCCAGCGAGGTGTTCGCACAGGCCTGCGCCGACGGTTACCTAACCGTCATCGCGCAGGCGGGCGAACGATCCGGCAAACTACCGAAATTTTGCGCACTCGCGGACGCGGTCGAGACCGTCACCTGCCGCCAGCCCGACCCCGCGCGCACCAAGGGCCTGCACGAATACGGAGCCTCCCACCGCATGGCCGAGTTGTACGCGTCGGAAGCGGAAGGGCTGAACTACCTGAACCGGCATTGGGTCGAAACCCTCGAGCCATTCGCCACACCGCAGGAATTCCGGCACATCGTCGTTGCGCGGCGCTACGAGAACCGATCGCGCGAATCGGCCGAACTCATCGTCCCCGGCCAGAAAGCCGCCACGCTCGCCGAGCTTTCCGAAGCGGACATGATGGCGCTCTACATCCAACCGACACTGCAATCGTTGAATCCGTAAGAGGGGGAGGCAATGACTTACAGAGGACACGTGCGTAACGGCGTGATCGTGTTGGACGATCGGCAATGCCTTCCGGAAGGCACCGAAGTGGCCGTCGAAGTAACGTCCACGTCCGAGAACGATACGTGGGTGGAGCGGCTGAAGGATGTAATTGGGTCGGTCGACGACCTCCCCGATGACATGGCGGCCAATCATGATCACTATCTTCATGGCGCTCCCAGGAAATGATGGAAGTCTTTGCGGATAGCTACTACTTTTTCGCTATTCTGAATCCAAAAGACTCGGCCCACTCGGCAGCGGTCGAGTTCTCTCGCAAGGAAACGAGGGACTTGGTCACGACTTCCGCAGTACTTACTGAAGTTGGCGATGGCTTGGCCGTCACCCGGAATCGTGCCGCATTCGCGCGCCTGCTGGCACAACTCGCGTCTAATCCCAGGAGCACCATCGTCCAAACAACTTCCGAACTTTTCGCCAAAGGCGCCGAGTTATATGACCGCATGGAGGACAAAGAGTGGTCCCTAACGGACTGCATATCCTTCGTCGTCATGCGCGAGCGTGGGATCGTCGAGGCTTGGACCGGCGACAAGCATTTTCGGCAGGCCGGTTTCATACCGCTGGCGATTGTCCCTTGAATTTCCTTCGTGGTAGTTAGACAGTAGGGCCACCGTGGAACTCTCGCGGCGGCGCGTGTATAACATACGCGTGCGTGACGCGGGGTGAAGGCGGAACACCCCTGGGAGAGGACGCGCACAATTACATCCGAGGGATGCCCATGAAATCCAGCCACCGCTTCGTCATCTACATCGCGATGGTCCTGTTCTCCATCGTCTCCATCTGGACGACCTACGTGAGCCTGCGCGATTCCATCCTCCCGAAGCCGACCTTCCCCGTCACCTTCGCGCCGGGCCAGGTCCACGATCTCTCCGTGTTTGCGCTGGCGCTGTCCGTCGCCATCGGGTTGATGCTGTTTGCCCTGAAACTGTCGATTATCGACGGTCACAAGCGGCTCAACATCTTCGGCATTATCGGCCTGACGGTCGTCGCGTCGATCTCGATTGCGTTCAATATGGACGTCCTCTATCGCACCGCCGACCAGCAGTTCTTCTTGAACTACTCCGAGAGTAAAGTGCGCACGGCCTACGAAGACTACCTCACGTCCACCCAGGCCAAGCTAAACGAACGCAAACAGGAACTGGAAAAACAGGTCGCGCGCCAGGAAGGCGAACTCGAATCCGAGATCAAGGGCCTGCGCGAAAAGCCCGCGGGCTACGGCACCGAAGCGCGCAAGGAAGAATACGAACTGACCCTCCTCGAAAAAACCGCCCAAGTCGAACTGCAGAACATCCTCGCCGCGCAGGAAAAGAAAAAGGACGTCGATGCGGTGCTCGTTCAGGCAAGCGTCACAAAACTCGATGACGTGATGAAGTTGCAGGACGACCTGCGCGTGCAAATCAAAGACTTCGCCGCGCTGGCCGGTACACCGATGCCTCCTGCCGTAAAACTCGAATCGCCCCTCTTCGCCGTGTTCCAGAAGTTGTTTGACTTCCGCACTGCCGGTCCGCTCGAGTACCTGATCCTCGCGCTGGGATTCCTTCTGGACTTGGCGGACATCGTCGGCTACTCGCTCATCCCGACCGAGAAAAATAGAAAAGAAAAGAAGTCGCCGGCCATTTGGGCCGCCGTGCCCGAGCATCTTCCCGGGCCCGAGGTCATTACCTCGCCGACGCCAAGCGCAGTCGTCATTGAACCCGTCGCCGTCGGCGCAGAACCTATGCTCGCGGATTCCGCGGAGGGTGATCTGTTTCCCGATATCGTCCCCTCGTCGCCGCGCCCGCGCAGAAAGCCGTTCCGCTTCCGCCGCTAGCGCGCATTCCGGCTGGTGCAGGTTTACGGCGCCCTCTGGTACGTTTGCACAGAATCCACATCTACCTAACCCGGCGCAGCCGACTTAGGTTCAATCAAATCGAGCCTTCCCGCTCAAAAAACTGCGACAGATACTGGTCCTGGATTCCCTCCCGAAACCTTGACGTGATCTGAAGCAAATCGATATGTTACATAGCTGCGTTTTCGTGCTTCGTGCTCGTGCTCGCGCTCGTAATCGTGCTCGTAATCGTATTCGTACACTCGATGTGCACCGAAAACTACAGAGCATACCGGCTGCGACACGTCTTAAATTGCGCGAATGCTCATGACAACATCAACCCGATTCGATTCATTTTCAAGCCCCACCACTATCCCTGCGGCGTTCGCCTGATTTCCGTGACGTCTTTCCGTATCACTTCTCCCGGGAACGTCAGCGTATTCGGCCAGAGCATCCGGCCCGGGTAAATCGAGGTATTAATGCCCGTGTGCACGTGATCCCCGATGATTGCGCCAAACTTCTGCCGCCCCGTGTCCACCCGCGCGCCCTTCACCATCGCGTTGATGTGTTTCGCGTCGTGCCGGAAGTTCGCGGTGATGGTCCCCGCGCCGACGTTCGAATGTTCGCCGATGACACTGTCGCCCACGTAGCTGAGGTGCGGCACGTGGGCGTGATCAAAGAGGATCGAATTCTTGATCTCTACCGCGTGACCGACTTTGCAGCGGTCCCCGATCGTCGTACACGGGCGAATGAAACAATTCGGCCCGACGCTCGCACCCTCGCCGATATACACCGGCCCGTCGATGACCGCGCCGCTGCGCACCACCGCGCCCTTCGCGACGTACACGCGCCCGTTGACGTGCGCGTACGGGCTGACCTCGCCCTCGATCGTGTGTTCGAGATAGTTTTCGAGCCAATACTCGTTTGCCGAAAGCAGATGCCACGGATACCCAATCGGCAGCCAGTACCCCAGCATCTCGATCACGCGAAACTTCCCGCAATCGGCAAGCGCCTGCACCGCGGACGTAATCTCGATTTCGCCCCGTTCGGATTTCGGCGTCGTCTCGAGCAGATCGAACACGTTCGGCTGAAACTTGTACACGCCGACATTGGCCAGATTCGAGAATACCTCCGCCGGCTTTTCGACAATCCGTTTCGCGTACCCGTCGGAAGTGACTTCGTAAATCCCGTACAACCGCGGATCGTCTACGTGCTTTGCCAACGCGCCCTGCTCGATATCCGCCAGCCGCTTCAAGTCGCCCGCGTCGTAGAGATCGTCCCCATTCATCGCGATAAACGGCCCGCGCACCGCGTTCTTGCATTGGAGAACGGCATGTCCCGTGCCAAGTTGCTCGGTCTGGTACACGTACTTGATCGCGGTCCCGTTCCGGCTCGCGCCAAACTGTCGTTCGATCATGTCCTTGCGATACCAGACCACGAGGATCACCTCGTCCACCAGCCCCGCCAACGCGTCGATCTGATGGTCGAGTATCGTCCTGTTCGCAATCTTCAACAACGGCTTCGGCCGCGTCAGCGTCAACGGATACGTCCGCGTACTCTGCCCCGCCGCCATGATCACTGCCTGCATTAGGTCTCCCTCGTGCTCGTGCTCGTGCTCGTGCTCGTGCTCGTAATCGTAATCGTAATCGTAATCGTAATCGAACTAGCCCCGATTCAATGGCATTGCCGCCACGCTACTCGCCATACCCGCCCCCACCCGGCGTCTCGATGGTCACAATGTCTCCCGCCTCGACGCGTACCGTCGCGTGGCCCTGCAGTTCCGTCGTCACGCCACTCCGGGTGAGCAGGTTTCGCCCCGGCGCGCCGGGCGCGCCGCCATTCAGCCCGAACGGTTGCGTGCTCCGCCGTTCGGTAAGCAGCGACACCTGCATCGGTTCGAGGAACTCGATGCTCCGCCGCGCGCCGTCTCCCCCGCGCCATTTGCCCGCGCCGCCGGACCCGCGCCGGATACCGAATTCGCGCACAACGACGGGATAACGCCGTTCGAGCACTTCGGGATCGGTGATGCGCGTATTGGTCATATGAATGTGCACGCCGCTCGCGCCGTCAAACCCATCGCCCGCGCCCGCGCCGCCGCAGATGGTCTCGTAGTAGCCGAACGTCTCGTTGCCGAACAGGAAATTGTTCATTGTCCCCTGGCCTGCTGCGAGCACGCCCAGCGCACCGTACAGCACGTCGCACACGCGCTGCGACGTCTCGACGTTTCCCCCCACGACCGCGGCCGGATACTGCGGGTTCAGCAGCGAACCCTCCGGGATACGAATCTCGATGGGCTCAAGGCATCCGCCGTTCAGCGGAATCTCCTTCGCGATCAACGTGCGAAACACGTACAGCACCGCGGCGATCGTGACCGCGGGCGGCGCGTTCAGGTTGGAGTTCAACTGCGCGTCCGTTTCGGCAAAATCGACGACCGCGCGATCCCCATCAATTGCAATCGAGCACACGATCCGCGCGCCACAATCCAGCCTGTCCTCGAATCGGTGCACGCCATCCGGCAGCGACGCGATCGCCGCGCGCATGCATGCCGCCGCGTTCGCGCGAACATGCCCCATATACGCGTGCACGACGTCGAGCGAATACTTGCCGCACAGTTCGCATAACAACCGCACGCCCTGATTGTTCGCGGCGATCTGCGCGCGCAGATCGGAAAGACGCTCGTCGATGTTGCGCGCAGCGTATTTTCCAGATATCAACAGGCTGCCAAACTCGCGTTCGCGAAACTCGCCGCCGCGCACGAGCAACTCGTTTCGTATGACCACGCCCTCGTCATCGAGCGTCGTGGAAAACGGCGGCATCGATCCCGGCGCGATCCCCCCGATGTCCGCGTGATGTCCACGGTTCGCAACGAAGAAAATGCGCTTCCCGGAGTCGTCGAACACAGGCGTCACCACCGTCACGTCGGGCAGGTGCGAGCCGCCCGCGTATGGGTCGTTCGTCGCGTACACGTCGCCCGGCCGCATATCGGCGTCGCGTGCCGCAATCACGGCCTTCACCGATTCGCCCATCGCGCCGAGGTGCACGGGAATGTGGTGCGCGTTCGCGACCAGTTCGCCGCGCGGATCGAACACCGCGCACGAAAAGTCGAGCCGTTCCTTGATGTTCACCGAATGCGCCACGCGCTCGAGCATCGATCCCATTTGCTCGGCTATCGATGCGAACGCGTTGTTGAAGATTTCCAGCAGCACCGGATCGCTATTCGTTCCGGCAGCGCTTGCCGCTGCGGCGGGGTCCTCGCGATGCAAATGGCAATACGCGCAACCGCCGTCTTCGCGCAGCGAAACCGACCATCCGGGGTCCGCCACAATCGTCGTATTCGCGTGCGCAATCAGGCGCGTTGCGGCCACATCGCCATCGTCATCCGTCGCATTCACGACGGCGTCGCGTTCCGCACGCGTATGTCCGCGATCGCCGATGGTCGTCAGGCGCACCGTGACAATCTCCACTGGCGCCTGCGCCATCGTATAGCCATGCAGGCGCGCATATTCCGTCTCGAACTCCGCGCGCACCTCCCCCGCGGGATACGCCACGGTCAACGTCGCGTCCGTTCCCGCGTACCGGACCTCCAGGTCCGCGCGATGCCGAATCCGCTCTGCCGGTACGCCTTGCGCCTGCACCTGCGCCGCGCCCGACGCCGTAAGCCTTGCGACAATCGAGTCCAACGTCTCAAAGACCGACGCATCCAATCCGCACAGCACCGGCTCCACCTGGTTGTGCTCGATGTCTGCGGTCCCAATTCCGTACGCGCTGAACACCGCCGCGTCGCGCGGCACCAGTACGTCCCTGATGCCGAGCGCGTCCGCCACGCCGCACGCGTGCTGCGGGCCCGCGCTCCCAAAACACACGAGGGCGTACTCCCGCGGATCGATTCCGTTCGCCGCCGCGATTTCCTTGATGGGCCGCGCCATGTTCTCGTTCGCCACGCGCACGAATCCCATCGCCACGTCCTCGACGGACATGACGCGGCCGTCCTCGCGTTCAATCTGACGTGCAATAGTTTCGATCGCGCTGTGTGCCGCCGCGATTGCCGCATCTTCGCTTTCCGCAAGCGATTTCATCGACCACAACCGGACCCGGCCCAGCACGACGTTGGCGTCGGTAATCGTTGCGGGGCCGCCCCGCCCGTAACACGCGGGCCCCGGATTCGCGCCCGCGCTCTCCGGTCCGACCGTAAACCGGCCATCGCGAAACGACAGAATTGAACCCCCACCCGCCGCCACGGTGTCGATGTGAAACATCGGCGCGCGCACGCGCACGCCCGCCACGCGCTTCTCGTACGCAAGGACCGCGTGTTCGTCGATGCGAGATACGTCCGTTGACGTCCCGCCCATATCGAACGCGATCAGTTTCTTGAAACGTGTCCGTTGCAGCAGGTCGCGGCACGCCACAACGCCGCCCGCCGGACCGGAGAGAATCGCGTCCTTCCCGCGAAATAGCTCCGCATCCACCAGCCCGCCCGAGGACTTCATGAACTTCAGGCGCACATCCGGCCCGAGTTCCTGACGCAGCGTCGCGGCGTAGTCGCGAATCACCGGCGTCAGGTACGCATCCACCAGCGTCGTGTCGCCGCGCGGCACCGCCTTGATCTCGTTCGCAACGCGATGGCTCAGACTGACGTTGCGAAATCCGAACGGCGCGGCGATGCGCTCAACCGCCAGTTCGTGCTCCGGATTCGCGTGACTGTTCAGCAGCACGACCGCCAGCGATTCGATGTGCGCGGCACGAAACCGCTGCAACGCCCGCTCCGCACTCGACACGTCGAGCGGCACGCGCACGGTCCCATCCGCCAGGATTCGTTCGTCCACCTCCGCAATCACAGCAGCGAGCGACGACGGCTTCACGATCTCGAGCGCGAACAGCTTCGGCCGGTCCTGGTACCCGATTTCGAGCAGGTCCTGAAACCCGCGCGTGATCAATAGACCAACCCGCGCGCCCTTGCGCTCGAGCAACGCATTCGTGGCCAGCGTCGTCCCGATATACACCCCTTCAATCGCGCCGGAAGGAATCGGCGCGCCATCCGCCAACGAGAAGTGCCGGCGAATCGCGTGCACCGCCGCGTCCGCGTACTCGGCAGGATTCTCGCTCAGGTACTTGTACGTCGCATCGCCGCCCACAGCACTGGGGACGTACACGTCCGTAAACGTCCCCCCGCGATCGATCCAGAATTCTCGGCCCATTTGTTCAACCACTCGCGTACGTTGCCGTTAATCGGCAGTGTAAGTGCAAGGAGGTTGCGATTGCATCAGGCGCTTATGCGATGATTCCCGGCCAGCGGATCGATTTGACCTGCGGTGTCGCGGAACCGGTCTGCATTCGGTGAAAGCAAGACAGTAGGTGGCAGTGAGTAGAACTTCGCAAGGGCGAATAGTTCCAACGGATCGCTATCCCTTCGCGATCATGAAGAGCGAAATCCACGGCGTTGGTGTTTTCACACTCGCAAATCTTCCCGCGCGGAAGAAGATCGGCGAACTTACCGGCCCGCTGTTGCCGCTGCGCGTAGCACGTAGAAAGGTCCGGCGCCAACGGCGCATCTTCCTCGTCGAAATCGACGACCGATGCGCGCTCGATTGTTCAGGAGGCAGCCACCTCGGCCACGTCAATCACTGCTGCAAACCCAACTGCTACCTGCGCATCATCGGCAAGCGCGTCGAGATGTACACGCTCCGCCGCGTCCGCGCGAACACCGAACTCACCATCGACTATGGCGCAACCCCCCACGCCAACGGAATGGCCTGCGCCTGCGGCCTGCCAAACTGCAAGGGCCGGCTATGAATCCGGCGGCTTCGCGCCGCGCACCTGCTCCAGCCCCGCCGCCGCATCGGGAAAATCCGGGCGTAGGCGCAGCGCCTCTTCGAACGCGCGCGTAGCGTCTTCCGTGCGGCCGGCGTTGAGGAGCGCGATACCGTAGTTGTAATGCGCATCCGCGTTGTCCGGTGCGCGCCGCACCGCGTCGGCAAGCGTCTCGACGGATTGCTGCGTGTTGTTCAGCATGCCCTCGATGATGCCGAGGTTCAGCAGCGCGTCGTTCTGCTTCGGATTGATCTCCAGCGCCTTCAACAAATACATGCGCGCGTCCGGCAACAGGTTTTTCTGCATCAGCGCGCGGCCCAGATTGGTGTACGCATCCGCCGGCTTTTCATAGACCGACGTCGCCGCATTCAGATACGGAATCGATTCGTCGACGCGATCCAGCAGCAGCAACGCCGTGCCAAGGTTAAACGCGCCGTCGCGATCGAGTGGGTTCAGCTCTATCGCCCGCTGGAAGTGCGGCAGGGCGCTGGCGACGTCCCCGCCCTTCGCGTGCGCGAGACCCAATACCTTGTGCGCGATGCTGCTGCGCGGCGAAACCTCGATCGTCCGCGTGAACAGCACGATGCTGTCTTTCCAATACAGCGTTTGCCGATACGTAGCGGCCGCAAGAACGAAAATCAGGATCGCACAAACCGCAATGCAAGCGCGCTGAATCGCCGTACGTCCTTCGACGATCTCGCCCACGGTCCAGACGATCGCGATCGTCACGCCAACGACCGTCACATACGTGTACCGGTCCGCATACGCTTGATTGCCCACCTGCACAATCCCGATCACCGGGACCAACGTGCCGACGTACCAGAACCATCCCGTGAAGCAATAGGGTCGCGTCCGCATCAGCAGAAACGCCGCGACGCTGATAGCCGCCAGCAGCACTCCGCACAATACAACGCGTGCAGTCGAATAGTCCGTCATCGGATAGTGCGGCGCGAGATCGACCGGCACAAAAAGCTGCTGCAGATACATCACGTATGCAACGATCACATTCTCGATGCGCTGCGCGAACGTCACGCTCTCCATTCCGCGCACGGCGCCCGAATCGCGCTGCACGACAAATGTGACCGCGCACGACACCGCGCTCAACGCGAACAGCGGCAGCTTTTCGATCGTGAGTTTCGGGATCGCGCGCGCGAAATCGCGCACCCGTGCGCCACTCCCCGCGCGCCGCAGCGGCCAGTAGTCGAGCAGCAACAACAGAAACGGCAGCGTCACCGGCATCGGTTTCGCCAGCAGCGCCAGGGCGTACCACACCAGCATCCGCGCATAGGTGAACGCACGTTTTCGCTCCGCAAACTTCACGTACGCGCCCATCGCGAGGAACATGAAGAACGTGCTCAACACGTCTTTGCGCTCGGACACCCACGCCACCGACTCGACGCGCAGCGGATGCACGGCAAACAGCGCCGCGACGATGAAGCTACGCCACGGCGCACCCGTCATCGCAGTCAGCAGACGAAACAGAAGACAGACATTTGCTGCGTGGAACAGCAAGTTCACCGCGTGGTGCCCGCGCGGATTCAATCCGAACATCGACACATCGAGCTGGTGCGACAGCACCGTCAGCGGATGATAATTGCCGGAGACAATCGCCGTCGCCGCGTACCGGATGCCCTCCGCCGTCAGCCCGAGCTTTACCCCCGGATTGGACGTCACATAAAGCGTATCGTCCAGCCGAATGAAATCCAGCGAGAACACCGGCCAAAACGCCACCAGCGTAATCGCGCACAACGCCGCGTACGCGCCGGCGCGCTCGGCAAACATGGTATTCGCTTTGGTGTCGCTCACGGCTCTGTTCGTGCCCTTCGGAATGAATCGCGCGCGATCATACACAATAGCGGTGTGGGGGTGGGGCGAGGCTTCGTCCGAGCCGTGTTCGGTTGTGTTGGAGCAAGGCTTCGTCCGAGCCATGTTCGGTTGGGGTGGGGCAAGGCTTCGTCCGAGCCGTATTCGGTTGGGGTGGGGCGAGGCTTCGTCCGAGCCGTATTTGGTTAGGGTGGGGCGAGGCTTCGTCCGAGCCGTATTTGGTTCGGGTGGGGCGAGGCTTCGCCCGAGCCGTATTTGGTTAGGGTGGGGCGAGGCTTCGTCCGAGCCGTATTCGGTTGCGTTGGGGCGAGGCTTCGTCCGAGCCGTATTTGGTTGGGGTGGGGCGAGGCTTCGTCCGAGCCGTGTTCGGTTAGGGTGGGGCGAGGCTTCGTCCGAGCCGTATTCGCCTGACATGGCCCTGCAATGGTCGCGCCACAATGCCGCAACCGCTATAATCGCGCCCATGCTGTCACGCGCTGTCATTTTCGGCCTGGTCGCCTTTACCGTGCTCGCGTCCGTTGCGCGCGCCGAAGGCCCGAGCTTCGAAAAGGACTTCCAACCCCTCGTCGCAAAATACTGCATGCCCTGCCACGACGCGGAGACGATCAAAGGCGATCTCGATCTCGAACGCTTCAAGTCGGACGACGAAGTCGTCGATTCCATCGCCATTTGGCAGCGCATCGCGAAACGTCTCGAAAGCAAGGAAATGCCCCCGCGCAAGGCGCCGCAACCCACGGACGAAGAACGCCAAAAATGGCTCGCGTGGATCGCCGAGTTAAAGCCCAACACCGTCGACTGCGATCAACTCGCCAGTGAAGAGACCGCAAGCTGGTATCCCGGCTACGTTATGAGCCGCCGTCTCAACCGCGCGGAATACCAAAACACGCTCCGCGACCTGCTGCACATCGATCTCGACGTCGCGCACCTCTTCCCCGCCGACGGTGCGGGCGGCGAAGGATTCGACAACAACGGCAGTTCGCTCTTCCTCTCCGCGATCCAGATCGAAAAATACCTCGAAGCCGCCGACCTCGCCGTCGAAACGGCGATCCCCGCGAAACGCGGACTGAAACTCGTCGCCAACGAAGAAGAAAAACCGTCGAGCAAACTCATCACCGCGGTCCCGAACCGCAGACTCCCCGCACGCGACGCCGCCCGTATCGTCTTGAACGATTTCGCGCAACGCGCCTGGCGCCGCCCAGTCGATGACGCGGAAGTGGACCGCCTCCTCGAAGCTTTCGACGAGGCCTACAAACGCCGCGAAGGCTACGAAGGCTCGCTGAAATTCGCGTTCAAGGCCGCGCTCGTCTCCCCGCACTTCCTCTTCCTCGCCGAACCCGAACCGCCCGAACCCGGCAATTACGAACTCGGCGACTACCCGCTCGCCGCGCGCCTCTCCTATTTCCTGTGGGCGTCCATGCCCGACGACGAACTGTTCGTCCTCGCCATGCACGGCGAACTCCGCAACACCGAAACGCTCCAGAAACAAATCACGCGCATGCTCCGCGATCCGAAGGCCAAGGCCCTCGGCGAACAGTTCGCGCTCCAATGGATGGGGATCACGCAGCTCGGCGAAACGACCAAACCCGATGCCGCGCGTTTCCCGGAATTCGACGAAGCCCTCGCCAAAACCTTGCAGGCGGAGGCGGCAGCCTTCTTCAATTACATCGTCGCCGAAGACCGCAGCCTCCTCGAACTCATCGACGCGCGCTACACCTTCGCCAACGACAAGCTCGCTGCCATCTACGGCCTCGAAAACGTCACCGGCCCCGAACTGCGCAAGGTCGACCTCGCCGACGAAAACCGCGGCGGCGTCATGAGCATGCCCGCCGTCCTCACCATGACCTCGCATCCCCTGCGCACCAGCCCCGTTCTGCGCGGCAAGTGGGTGCTCGAATCGCTTTTGGGCGACCGCGTTCCGCCCCCGCCGCCGAACGTGGCCCAATTGCCGGAGGACGACGTCCAACCCGACGGCCTCACCTTCCGCCAACGCATGGAGGCCCACCGCAAGAACCCGGACTGCGCTTCCTGCCACCAGCGCATGGACCCCATCGGGTTCGGCCTCGAGAATTTCGACCCCATTGGCCGCTGGCGCACGGAACAGGCGGGCCAGCCGCTGGACGCCTCGGGCGAACTGCCCGACGGCCGCAGATTCAACGGCCCTAAAGAGTTAAAAGATATCGTGCTTGCCCAGAAGGGGCAATTCGCCGGCAACCTCTCCCGCAAACTGACTGGCTACGCCTTTGGTCGCCCCCTGAACCAATACGACGACTGCGTAATCAAAGCCTGCGCCGAGGCCCTCCAAGACTCCGACTACAGGCCCTCCGCCCTTATCACCAAAATAGTCTTGAGTTACCCCTTCCGGCACCGGTACTCTGGGGGGCACGAGGTAGTGACCGAAAAGTCATGAAGGTTTCAACAACAAAGGTTCTAGGCGTCACGGAGA
Source organism: Candidatus Hydrogenedentota bacterium (assembly GCA_013359265.1). NCBI lineage: Bacteria > Pseudomonadati > Candidatus Hydrogenedentota > Candidatus Hydrogenedentota bacterium. The sequence goes on along the minus strand of JABWCD010000002.1, from coordinate 115,070 downwards.
TTGCCGTCGGTGCGATATGGGTTTGGAAGGCTCTGATCCAACCGATGTTCAAAAGCATTGTGGAAGGCAATCTCGGCATATTCGACTTCACCATGCTTCCTTTTCTTTCTTCCCCCGGATTCTTTGCGATTTGTGTTGGCTACGGACTTTTTCGCCATGCAGACCTTAACAGCGTGACACGTTCCATCGGAATCCTATTTGTATTTGCCGCTCTATTCATTGCGGTTTCGGTCGGGGCTTGGTTCCAACAACCGTCCGAAATCGCATCTGCCACTATCGTCGTTTTGACCATTTCAGTCTTCGTTATGCTTCCGATCTACGTGTGGTTATCGAAACGCGTGCTAAAGAATTTGGGGATTGTCACTGAAGGACTTCATAATTTTTTTGGTAAACCATCGGCTTTTTTGCTCGCCCTGCTTGTATGGAGCTTTTCCCGAGAAGTCGTAGAGTTTCTCATCCCGGACCGCACAGTAAGTGGGGATTTCAATTGGTGGCATGGGGCCGCCGTGATCGCAGCAATCTTTTTGGCCTTTATGTTCTATGACGTATTCTTAAAAGTCGTCGGAATTGAAAATCGGCTTCCTAAACATTTCAATGGGCAAACACACGCATGAGCCCTAAGAAATGGCAAATCTCCCGTCGTACCATGCTGCGCGGCATGGGCGCGGCGATTGCCTTGCCGTTGTTAGATGCGATGGTCCCGTCGCAAGGCTACGCAGTGAAGTCATGAAGATGTCGAAGGCCCAAATAGTCGGTGTAGTCGCAATATTAATCGGGGCGTGGTGGTCCTTTGCGACACTGGTCATGCCAATGGTCACGGATATCAACAAAGATTTGGCGATTTCCGCTGCGAATGCCTTGGTATTGATGCCGATATTAGCGGCGCCTGGCTTGATGGCCTTCGTATATGGGTTCAAAGTACTACGACATCCCATCAACACAAATATCACGCGAGCGATCGGATCGACATTATTTGTAGTGACCGTTTTAACAATCGTGCTTGTCGATGATTATTTTGAATCCTTGGTGGGTACAGAGGTGAGCACAGAAATTCTGATATTAATAGCCACAAGTTTGAGCATTCAGACCTACATACTTGTGGCGACAAAGGTCCGCCGCAGCGCATGTATTCCCATTGACGGACTTACTGGGCTTTTTAGCATGCCCTTCCTGTTCTTCGTGGCCGTTATTGTATGGGTTTCAACATTCTTAATTATTGGAGAAATTGTGCCACAACGCGCTGGCGGCCATGGAACATATCTTGAAACTGCGATTATCGTCGCGCAGGTAATCGCCTCGCTTATCATTCCCGCCCTTATTTTTTGGAAACTTGGCAGATCATCCGGTCATTTTAAGAAGCCATACATACCTTCGGAATTACATCACACATGAGCAGTAAGAAATGGCAAATCGCACGCCGTACGATGCTACGCGGCATGGGCGCAGCGATTGCCTTGCCGTTGTTGGATGCGATGGTCCCGTCGCGGGCGTACGCTGCGAAGAAAGCGGCGAAGGCGCCGGTGCGCATGGCGTGCATGTATTTTCCGAACGGCGCGTGGATGGACACCTGGATTCCGAAGGCAACCGGCGCAGACTACGAGTTGCCCTACGCCCTCGGCCGCTCCCTGACCCAATACGACGACTGCGTCATCAAATCCTGCGTCAAGGCCCTCAAGGACTCCGACTACAAACCCTCCGCCCTCATCACCCAAATAGTCTTGAGTTACCCCTTCCGCCACCGCTACAGTGGCGGTCACGAGGAAAAGACGGCGAAGTCAGCGTCATGAAATTGTCAAAACCACAAATCATGGGAATTGTAGCAACCCTCGCGGGTGCGCTGTGGACATTCGTATTTGTCGTTACGCCTTTGTATTCCTTTGTCATGCGTCCTGAACTGGACGCCATTTTAGCACTATACATGATGCTTGGACCGGGGTGGCTGGGTATTCTTTCTCTGTACTACGGCTTTAAGGTCTATCGGAACATTGACAATACGACCATTACACGGTCGATCGGGTTTGTGCTTTTGCTTCTTGCACTCTGCGCGGCGATTCAAATTAATGCATATCGGAGATCGTATTTTGGCGAAGGTAACGGCAGCCTGTCTGTGCTGCTTGCGGTTTCCGGCTTGGCAATTGTCGTTTACGTAGTCATTGCGAACAATATCCGTCGTAGCGTTGGCATCCAAGTCAAAAGTTTGGAAGGACTTTTTACCAAGAAGTTCCTGGTTGTCTTCTGCGTACAGTTGTTCTTTGGAACCAGCGAACTCATTCAACTGTGTCTACCGGCAAAATTAAGGCTAGACGTGGATGTGGATCGGTACGTGGTCGCACTCTATATGGGATTTGGACAGGTACTGCCATTTGTAATTGCGTACAAAGTTTACCGTTACATGCTTACGAAAGCAGGCCTTGCGGAGAACACCTTCGAATCAGTGGAAGTTAAACACGCATGAGCCCTAAGAAGTGGCAGATTTCCCGGCGGACGATGCTGCGCGGCATGGGCGCGGCGATTGCCTTGCCGTTGCTGGACGCGATGGTCCCGTCCCGTGCGTATGCCGCGAAGAAAGCGGCCAAGGCGCCGGTCCGCATGGCGTGCATGTACTTTCCGAACGGCGCGTGGATGGACACCTGGATTCCGAAGACGACCGGCGTGGACTTTGAACTGCCTTACGCGCTCGAACCGCTGGCCGATTTCAAAACCGCGCTCAACATTTTTTCCGGCCTCGACAAGGCGCAGAGCAAGGAAGGCGACGGCCACTACGCGAAGACCGCGAATTTCCTCACCGGTCTGAAAGTCGCCAAGACGACCGGCAAAGACATCAGCGTCGGCGGTATTTCGATGGACCAACTCGCCGCGTCACACATCGGCCACAACACGCCGCTGCCCTCGCTCGAACTCGGCATCGACCCCGTCATTTCCGGCATCGACAGCAACGTCGGCTTCACGCGCCTGTACGGCTCGTACATTTCGTGGCGTTCGGCGACCGTGCCCGTCGCGAAAGAGATCAATCCGCGCTTCGTCTATGAACGCCTTTTCGGCAGCAGCGGTACGAACAACAAACGCCAGGCGAAGGAATACCGCAGCCTGCTCGACATGGCCCTCGAAGACGCCAACGCCCTCCGCGGCAAGCTCGGCCGCGACGATCAAATCAAACTCGACGAATACCTCGAATCCGTTCGCGCCGTCGAGAAACGCATCGAGTTCGGACTGAACAAGAAGCGCAGCGACTGGCAACCGAACAAAGACGTAACGATTCCCGAACCGCCCGACGCGAAACCGCCCGCGGACTTCCGCGAACATGTCACCCTCATGCTCGACCTCATGGTGCTCGCGTTCCAGACCGACTCGACCCGCGTCCAGTCCTTCATGTTCGCCAACGACGTCTCCGGCCGGAACTTCTCGTTCCTCCCCGGCGTCTCCGGCGGCCATCACGACATGTCGCACCACGAGAACAAGGAAGAGAAGATCACGCAGTACCGCGAGATCAACCGTTGGCACTGCGCCCAACTCGCGTACCTCCTCGGCAAACTACGCGACGTGAAAGAAGGCGAAGGCACCCTGCTCGACAACAGCATGATCCTCTTCGGCTCGAGCATTTCCGACGGCAATCGCCACGATCCGAACAACCTGCCCATCGTTGTAGCCGGCGGCGCGGGCGGCGCGTTCAAGACCGGCCGGCACATCGCCGCCGAAAAAGGCACGCCCCTCTGTAACCTCTACCTCACCATGCTCGGCGCCATGGGCGTCCCTGCCGATTCCTTCGGCGACAGCACCGGCACAATCAAGGACGTGGTGGTCGCGTAAGCTTTCCAAGCGAATAGCGGTCCTTTGTCTCGACTAAGAACTTCTAACAATAATGACGTTTTTGCGTTTACCCCCAAGGGGTTTCGGCGCGCAGCCCAAGGTTGACCCGCCGAAGTCGCTCCGACGTAGGCGGGGCTACCCTGGGTACCAACCACCCCCCATTGGGGAATGTATCTGAAGGGGTTCCCGCGCGCGTGTGCGAACACTGCGGCGAGGCTGTCTTCGCTCGCGAGGTTACCGAACAAATCCGGCGAATGGTCCAAGGCGAAGGCCGTCCCGTCAAGACCGTTTCAATGGATGTGTTCGCTTTATCGTGTCGCAGCGGGGCCGGCTGCGCCCCCGTCCGCTGACTAAAGCAATTTGAGATTCTACGTAGCTGCATTTTCGTGCTCGTGCTTCGTGCTACCCCGAAAATGCACCATTCGTCCCGCGCGCCCAAGGCGCAACGCAACCCTAGCCAGGGGCATCGCCCCTGGAAATTGTCCACGCCCCCATCGCCGCGCGCTGAAAGCGCTCTGCTCAAGTTTTCATAATCTCTGGGAGATCTCTGTTCATGACGACTCGTAATCGTAATCGTACACTCGATTTGCGCCGAGACCTACGGCACATTCCGGCTACGACGTTTCCTGAATTGCTCTGAATTGAATCCAGGAGCCGAGGGCCGCTCGTTCCAATTCTCACGTACTACACCTCTACTCAATAGCGGGCGCGCCGATTCAAGCACGGCTCCGCCACGGGCAGAACGACCCAGTCGACTTGTCTTCCTTCCGCGGAACCCGGAACCCGATACCCGGAACCCGGCAACGCCCGGCGTGTTGCGACATTAAGCCGCAGCGCAATGGCCTGCCTTCGATGAGATTGAGACGTACTTCCCCGCCCAACTCGAATCAAAATTGGTATTTATCGAAGAATCTGTCAGTCCAATACGGGTCGTTTCGCACGGCGCACCTCTCGCCCGCACTATCCGACAACCAAACTCGGCCCAATCCGCGCGCACGACCCTCGTTTCCAGTTCCGCTCTATCCTCCCGCTTCCCCCGTGCCCCCCGTGTCCCCGTGGTTGTACCCATAGTGCAACACGCTGGGCTAATCAGTAGGACAACTTGCCATGAGAACACCTCACCCGCGAGCCGCCACCCACGGAGGTCGCAAGGCATCGTCGTGCTTCCCGACTTCCTCGACTCCAAACTCCCTCGCTACTCGCGGCCCGGCGACCTGTGCCGCCCAGGCACTCTGCGTCCCGGCACACCCCCGGGGGTATCGAACGGGAGGCGGCCATGAAACCTGGACTTACGACGATTCCGGCCCCCTACCCCCCCTTGAACCGTCAGAATCACAACGCCACACCCCCCACCCCCGCGTGGTCACCGACGGGCGTCGCAAGGCATTGTCTCGCTTCCTGACTTGCTCGGAGCCGGTTCGGTACACTGTGCGGCGCGGTTGCGGAGACCGCGTGTCGAGGCGGATGAAGGGGACCAGATTGAGCGCGCTCGATTACACGCTATTACTGCTCACGGTAGGAATTCTTCTGCTTGCGGCGCGCGCGGCCGGCGAGTTGGCGGACCGGTTTGGCCAGCCGGCAGTGCTCGGCGAGATTGCCGCGGGAATCGCGCTGGGTCCGACGGCCCTCGGCCGGTTCGCGCCGGACGCGGCGGCGACATTGTTTCCGGCGGCGGGCCCGCGGGTCGTCGTGCTCGATGGCCTCTTCCTCCTTGCGATTGTGCTGTTCATGCTGGTCGCGGGGATGGAAGTCGATCTCTCGACCGTATGGCGGCAGGGGCGCGCGGCGGCGGCCGTTGGCATCGCGGGAACGACGTTGCCGTTTGCATTTGGTTTCGTCGCGGCCTGGCTTGCACCCAACCTCCTGGGGTTCGACGGCGATTCGTCGCCCTACATTTTCGCGCTGTTCTTCGCGACGGCCCTTTCCATCTCGGCGTTGCCGGTCATCGCAAAAACCCTGATGGACCTTGGCCTGTATTACACCGACCTCGGCATGATCGTTATCTCGGCGGCCATCGTGAGCGACGTAGCGGGCTGGATGCTGTTCGCCGTCATTCTGGGAATGATGGACATCGAATCCGCCCATGCCGGCGGCATTGCGTTCACGATTGCATTGGTTATCGGTTTCGCGGCGACGATGCTGACGGTGGTGCGCTGGGCGATTCATCGCGCGCTGCCGTGGGTGCAGGCGCACACCAGTTTTCCCGGCGGCGTGCTCGGCCTTGCGCTCGCGTTGGCGCTGTGCAGCGCGGCGTTCACGGAATGGGCGGGCGTCCATGCTATCTTCGGCGCATTCCTCGCAGGCGTGGCCATTGGCGATTCGTCCCACCTGCGCAATCACACCCGCACGATCATCCGGCAGTTCGTGTCGTTCTTTTTCGCGCCGCTGTTCTTCGCGTCGATCGGACTGAAGGTGGACTTCGCCGCCCACTTCGATCTTGGGCTCGTGCTGATTGTGATTGTGCTGGCGTGCATCGGGAAGGTGCTGGCATGCGGCGGCGCGGGCATCCTGGCGGGCATGCCGAAGCGCGAGTCGTGGGCCGTGGCGTTTGCGCTGAACGCGCGCGGCGCAATGGAAATCATCCTCGGGTTGCTCGCCCTGCGGTACGGCGTGATCAGCGAGCGATTGTTCGTCGCGCTCGTCGTAATGGCGCTCGTCACGTCGGTCATGAGCGGCGTCTGGATTCCCGCTGTGCTAAAGCGGGCGAAGAGGCGAAAGATCGAGGACTTTCTTTCCGCCAAGACCTACATGCGCGAATTGCGCGCAACCGATCCGCGGGGCGCGATCCGCGAACTATCCGAGAGCGTCGCGCAGGCGGTCGGCCTCGAGCCCGCTGCGCTGTCGCTCGCCGCGTCGGACCGCGAATTCATCGCGTCCACCGCGTTGGGAAACGGCGTAGCCGTGCCGCACGCACGCGTCGCGGGTGCGAAAGCGTTCTGCGTGGGCGTGGGAATCTCCCCGGTGGGGATCGATTTCAACGCGCCGGACGGCAAGCCCGCGCACGTGTTGTTCCTGCTGGCGTCTCCCGCGCACGACGACGGCGCGCAACTCGAGATTCTCGCGGATGTGGCGGATCGGTTCTCCGATCCGGCATTCTATGAAAAGGTAGCGGCGGCGGGCTCGTATACGGAGTTCCTTGCCGTGTTGCGCACTCGCGGGAATTGAGCACGGCAGGGTGCAGCGTGGGAGTAGCGCGATGGACAAGCATGTTGCCAAGACCGCAAAAACGCTCCTGAAAAACGTGGGAAAACACGCCAAGCGCGTGTTCATGGGGCGCGAATCGATCCGCGACGCCGTGGACGGCATCTCGGACGACGCGGACCGGTTGAAGCGCGTCGCAAAAGGGTCAAAAGCGCCGGGCGACCACAGGCGCGCCGCGCAGTATGTCGAGAAAGGCCGCCGCGCATACAACGAAAAGGATTTCGCGCGAGCGGAGGAGTACTTCCACCAGGCAATCGTCGAAGACCCGAACTACGCGCTCGCGTACACCTATCTCGGATCGACGTACTACCAAATGCAGCGGCTCACCGATGCACAGGGCATGTGGGCCAAGGCCATCGCCATCGATCCCGGCTCCGACGCCGCTGCCAAGGCGCAACAGCGCCTGCGCCGAGTCCAGCACCGCAAAGAGCAAGTTATCGCCGATATCGAACGCAGCATCCGGGGAGAGTAGCCCGTCGTGCGATCGCCCCTTCCAGTCAGCCCCTTTCGTTTCTCTCTCACAACCGAGGTCCTTTTTGGCGGGAACACGTTCGCGACGGCCGGCGATCAAGTTAGGCGCTTCGGATCGCGGCCGTTGATCGTGACGGGGAAGAGATCGGCGCGCGCGGCCGGGATTCTGGACCGCGCGATGGAACAAATGCCGAACGCAATCGTGTTCGATGCGATTGACGAGAACCCGGACACCACAGTCTGCGAGCAGTGCGCCGCGGCGTGCCGGGAACACGACCGCGACGTCGTGCTCGCGATCGGCGGCGGCAGTCCGATGGATGCGGCAAAGGCCATCGCCGTGATGGCGCGAAACGACGCGCCATGCGCGCATTACTTCGGCGCGGACAAGTATGGCAAGAGTCCGCTGCCCGTCGTCGCGGTCCCGACAACAGCGGGTACGGGCAGCGAGGTCACGCCATACGCGGTGTTGATCGATCCCGAGCAGCGCGCGAAACGCACGATTTCGGGCGCGGCCTTGTTTCCGCGCGCGGCGATTCTCGACCCCGAGTTGACACGCACCATGCCGCGTCACGTGACCGTTGCGACAGGCCTCGATGCATTGAGCCAGTGCATGGAAGGAATCGTCTCGAGGAAATCGACGCCCATTGGCGACGCGATCGCGTTGCAGGGGATTCGCCGCGTGTGCGAGTTCCTGCCGCGCGCGGCAAACGATGGCGGCGACATGGAAGCGCGCACGGAGATGATGTGCGCGGCGCTGCTGTCCGGCATCATTGTCGCGCAGAGCGGCACAACGTTGGTGCACGGCATGGGGTACAGTTACACGATCGAGTGCGGCATTGCGCATGGGCTGGCGAATGCGTTGCTGCTCGCGCCGCTGTTCGCGCACAACGCGCGGATAGCGCCCGACCGCGTCGCGACCATCGCGGAGGCCATGGGCGGCGATGCAACCAAGCCGGGGCCGTCCGTCGTTCGCGCTTTGTACGGGCTAATGGCGCAGCTTGGCGTTTCGCCGGCCGCCTGCGATCACGGCGTTACACAGGCGCAGATCGAAACCTTTGCAGCGGAGATCGCGAAAGACCCCTACCGCTTCCGCAACCAGATCGGCGAGCTGAATCGGGACGACGTGATGCGGTTCTACTCCCAATCGTTGGTCGGGTCGGCCGACGGCGCCGCGTGATCGCGTCCGTCAAAACGACAATGACATGAGAAACGTCACCGAGACTGCGTCCTCGCTGCCCGTGCCGCCCATGAACCGGTTCGCATACTCGTCGAGAAACACGCCGTCGTCAAACGCCCCTCCCACGAAGTAATAACACAGTTGCATCGCGAAGGTGAGGTCTTCCGAGTACGCGTACTCCGGCGCGAGCATGATCTCGACGCCAAGGTCGTCATCGCCTTCCTTCGTCCAGAAGGACAGTGCGGGCGCGGTAGGAATGCGGAAGTCTCCGAGCTGTACATAGTGCGGCACGTCGAATGGCTCGACGACGCGGTAATTCATCGCGTCGAGACTGACGGAGAGTTTTTCGGTAAGCGCCACTTCGACACCCGCGCGCAGCAGCCAATAGTTGCTCAACGCCGAATAATCGAAGTAGTGCGTGCCACGATACGACGAGAACAGGCGATTGAACGCGACGCTCGCCTCGGGGCGCGCGAAGGGGTTCAGAAAGTCCGCGAAACTGCGGTCTCGCCGATCGTCCGCGCCGAAGTAGGCGCCGGCAACGAACACCCGCGGCTGCAACGCAACGTCGAATGTGTATCCAAACTCGAATATTCCGGCAAACGTATCGTACCGCGCGTCGTCGTCGCCGTAGAGTTGGCCCGGAAAACGAAACTGCGCCCCCAACGCGTCCGCCTCGCCCCACTGGTATGCGGCTTCGGCGTAATAGTCGAACCCGTTCCACTCGCCCGCAATGCGCATGCCGGCGGTATGAAGTGTCGTCGGATCGTAGTCGTCAAGACCGGCGATATGTTCGAGGCGTTCGATTGGCGCGACGAAGTTCGTGTCGTTGATGCTTCGCGCGTCGCGCAGGAACATGTAATACGCATCGACCTCGACATTCGGCCCGATATCCCATGACGCATACGCGCCGTAGAAGTCCGTGTCGCCATCCTCTTCGTTGATTCCGCTTTCGCCCAGTTTCGCCGCCCAGAGATCGACCGTCAGCGGACCGTGATTCAGGGTGAGGCGAACGGCGTCAAACGAAACCTCGATAAACGGATCGGGGTCGGAGTTCGTGCCCACGAGCCATTCGTTTCCGAACGCCAATGTCTGCCGGCCAATACGAAGGCGCGCGGGAAACCCGAACAACTCGTCGGCTTCGATGTAGGCCTGAAAGATTTCCGGGTCCCCCGGGATTGACGTCGCGCGGCGAGCGGTGCCGGTCACATAATCCGATCGAAAGTCCTCTCCCCAGTTCCATACGCTGTCGAGTTCGACGAACGCAGAAACGTTGTCCGTAAAATCGGCGCGAACGTTGAGTTTTGTTCGCTGCTCGACGAACCCGGTGTTGTTTCCGTGACCGTCGTTGTCCACGTACACCACCGTTCCGTTCGGGCCGATTGCGCGGCCTGGCAGGAAGAAATCGGGCCAGACCGCGCGATTCCGATCGGCGAAGAACTCGGAGTAGTACGCGCCATAAACTTCGATCGACCCGCCCACGTCTACGTTTTGCAGTTCGGCTTCGGCCATGGACGAGGCCGCGGCAACGAAGATACAGGCGCACCACTGGCGCGGCCGTATGGCACAAAAATTCGGACAAGTCATTGAAGCACCCCTTGCATGGATGTAGCCACGGCTACAGCGCCGACAGTGTAGCCATGGCTACGAAGCCTTGTCAAGGCATCCGGCAGAGACGCGATTTGCGGGCTAGCGGGTTCCTTTCGAGCGGGCGATTTTGCGGAAGCGCGCCATGGTGGCGTCGCTCACGTGGTGCTCGATGCCCTCGGCATCCTCCGCGGCGACGCGTTCTGGCACGCCGATGGCGAGCAGAAACCGGTAGACGGTCTCGTGCCGTTCCTTGCTGCGACGCGCGAGCGCGCGGCCCGACGCGGTCAATTGGATTGGCGCCTGCGGTCTCAGTTGGACGAGTCCGGACTTGCGGAGACGATTGAGGATTTTCACAACGGTAACGTGGGTAACGCCAAAGTGCTCCGCCAGATGCACGACGCGGCAGACGCCACGCTCCTCGAGGAGTGTGGCTATCGCCTCGACATAGTCTTCCGCCGTTTCTGCCGCATGGTCATTTCGCGTACGGCGATGACCTTTTGCAGAACTGTCTCTATCCACCGTCGTCTCCAGTACCCTGTGTCCCCCATTCTAGCATGAAGGCCCGTAACCCGTTTCAAGTCAACGGTCTGCCGACGGATACGCAGTTGCTCGGAGTAGCGGAGACAGGCGCGGCAAGTAAACTATTGACAAAACTATAATTCCTTGCTAAATTCTTCACAACGCCGTATATTCGTACAACATAAAACCATAAACTCAAATAGCACTACAAAATATGGTATCCCAGTCCTCAGGTCATGCCTCCCTGATCGGCTCGGGCTTCGGTGGATACGAAGTCCAGGCCCTGATCGGTCGTGGCGCCATGGGAACAGTCTATCTAGCCCGGGACGTGGCGCTTGGGCGGCCGGTGGCGCTGAAGGTGCTTTTGGGCAGTTTGGCGCGCAACCCGGTCATGGTGCGCGGATTCTACCGCGAGGCGCAAGCCGCCGCCCCGCTCCGCCATCCGGGAATCGTTCGCGTGTACACCGCCGGCATAGAAGGCGGCACCCCGTTTATTGCCATGGAATACGTTCCCGGCGAGCCGCTGGATCGGTTCCTGCGCCGAAAGGGTCAGGTCTCGTGGCAGGCGGCGCTGTACGTGGGGTTGCAGGTGGCCGAGGCGCTCCAGTGCGCGCACGACGCCGGAATCATTCACCGCGACATCAAACCCGCAAACATTCTACTGGACCGGCAGGGCCGCGTGCGGCTCACGGACTTTGGGATCGCGCGCGTCTGCACGGTTGAACAGGAAGGCGGCGAACCGAAGATCATCGGCACACCGCAGTACATGAGTCCGGAACAGTGCGCGGGCGACGGCGTAACCCACAGCACCGATCTCTATTCGCTGGGCGTGACGATGTACCAGATGATCTCAGGCGGCATGCCGTTCAAGGCGGACTCCCCGCAGGCACTGATTCGACTGATCGCGTCCGAACCCGCGCCTCGGTTGAACCGAATACTGTCCGACGTGCCCGATGACGTGGCGCGGCTGGTGGCGCACTTGTTGGAAAAGGAACCCGAGCAACGCCCCGCAAGCGCGCGCGAGGTGTGCGAGACTATTGAACGGTTGCGCCTCGAAGACGGCGGCCGCTCGGCAATTCCACAGGCGCTTGCCGCGTACGTCCGTGAGCAGGCCCAGGACTCGCCGTTGCGCGCGCTCACGCCGCCGCCGTCGAGAGACAGGGCCAAGCCAACGCAAACGGATGCGCCAAAGCGCTCCGGCGCGCGCCGCCGTTGGCTCTTGGGCGCAACTTTCGCGGCGCTCGCCATTTCGTGCGCAACGCTCGCATCCGCATGGTTTGCGCTGGGCCGTCCCGCGAACACCATGCCCGCGCCGGTGCTTCAGGCGTGTACGTTCGCCGAGCAACCGGATGGAAGCGTGCTTGCAACCCTGCCGGCAACGGCTTACCGCGCGGCGCGTATCGGTTGGGCGGGGAGCGAACACGTGCTGTTGGTCGAGGCGATTGGGCAACCATCGACATTGGCGCACGGCGCGACGGGCATCCTCGCAATACGTCCGGGCGAGAAGGAGTGCATCAATGTCGCCTCGCCCGCGGGCGCAACGCTAGCCGCCGGCGCGGCCATGGCCGAAGCCGCTCCGCTCGCCTTGGCGAGTTCCGTCCGAAGCGCGAACACCGCGCCTGCGGTCGTATTGGCGCAGCGCACGGCGGCAGACGCCTCGACGTACACCGGACTGCTCTTCCTGCAGCGCTGGAACGAGGCTGCGCCCGCATTGAATCCCGCGGCGGCACTCGAAATGGCGCTCGATTCCGGTACCGAACTGGCTACGGACGCGCCCCTGCGAATCCAGGGCGTGTTGCGCCCCGACGGCGGCGCGGTGTGTACCGTCGTCGAACGTGGCGATGGCGCGAACCAACTCGTCGAACAACGGGTCTATGGCACTTCACAATCTACGATAATCGTATCGAGCGGCGCACGCATCGTCCCTGATTCCGTGCAATACACACCCTCGGGCGACCACGTTGTCTATATTCGCAAGGACCAGTGGGGCAAGCAGGAACTTTGGATTACACCCGCCAACGGCGCCAAGGGAACGTTGCTCGCGGTCGGTTATTTTGTGGGCGAGACGGCGATTCATCCCTCCGGCGATCGCATCGCCGTGACGTGGAGCGCATCGCTCGGTCAAACGCCCGAACTCAGCATACTCTCGCTTGCCGGCGGTTCGACGCTGCAGGAATTGGGCGACGCGACGGTCGGGCACGACGCGTGGTTGCCCGACGGCAGCGGAATTGTCGTGGCGTGGCGTGGACCGAACGGCCTGCGCCAATTGTGCGTCGTGGACGTCGCCTCACGGCAAACGCGCGCATTGACCGCACTCGCTTTGGGTGTTGGGAACGCGACGGCCGTTTCGGCTGACGGCGCATGGGCCGCGGGCATCGCGGAGGGGCGTGATGGCGTCGGTGTCGTATTCGTCGATCTTGCGCGTACGCCACGCGATCGCGTGGCCCTGCAATCGGCGCCTGCTACAAACGATGAAGGGGCCGCGTAATGCGTAACGCCGGCGGCGCGCTGCCATCCCGACATGTCCTCGGCAACTACGAACTCTTCGAGGAGATTGGGCGCGGCGGCATGGGGATCGTCTATCGCGCGCTCGACTTGTCGCTTGACCGCATCGTGGCGATCAAGATTCTTCGCGACGACTTGCGCGCGCACCAATCGATCGTCACGCGGTTCAGCCGCGAGGCGCAGGCCGCGGCGCGGCTCGATCATCCGAACATTGTGCAGATTTATTCCGTCGGCGCGGTGGACCGCACGCCGTACATCGCGATGGAATTTGTCGATGCGCTGCCGTTGAGCGCGGTGATGCAACGCGAACACCGCCTCGAGTGGAAGGCGGCGCTCACGATTGCGCGGCAAATCGCCGAGGCGCTCGCGTGCGCGCACGACTCCCACGTCATTCACCGCGACGTAAAGCCGCCGAACATCCTGCTCGACGATCACCATCGCGCGTACGTCACCGATTTTGGCATCGCAAAGATACTGACGCTTGACGACAACTTGACGGTAGACGGCACGCGCCTGGGCACGCCGCACTACATGGCGCCCGAACGCTGCAAGAACGGCGAAGTGACCGCGGCGAGCGATATCTACTCGCTCGGCGTGATGATGTTCCAGATGCTCACCGGTCGATTGCCGTACGAAGCGTCATCGCCCGTGGAGATGGTCCAGCGCATCATTTCCGAGCCGCCCGCACGCGTGCGGCAGTATGTCGAAGAAGTCCCCGAAGACATCGAGCGCCTCGTTGCGTGGCTCATGGAATTGAACCCGCGGCACCGCCCGAAAGACGGACACACGGTGTGTAACGCGATCGACCGCGTGCAGGCAGGGCAGCCGCTCGACGCGAACGAGCCGCGAACAATTGTCGCGATCGACGAGTTTCGCAAACATCTCGCCGCGGATACGGCATCGAATAAGACTACGGTATCCGACGTCACGCGCGTTTCCCGAATGCGGCGCGCAATTGCCGCCGCGGTTTCGATCATTGCGCTGACGGTATTCGGCGTGACGGCCTGGCGGGCGGCGCAGCCGGCGGCGCCGGCATCGAACGCAGGCAATCCCGCAGCGTGGTTTTCCGCTTCCGAACTCGCGACATTTGGCGACGAAGGCGAAAACGTAACCATGTCGGAATTGCAGTTGCCAGGATACGCACTGCTTTCGCTGTCGCCGGCGGGCGCGGACGGCAGCGTCGCCGCGCTCGTCGAACAACACGGTGCAAGCGGCAAGCGCGTGTTGTGCGTCGTATCGCCAAACACAAAGACGGCCAGTGTGCGGTTCGTTTCGACTCCATCGGCGCGATTCGAGATGCTCGCTACCGTTGGCGCGATGAGCGGATCGATTTTCGACGGTCACGGCCTCGTCGGCACGGCTGGCGGCGTGTCGCTCGTGTCGTTGCGCGAACCGTCGCAACCCATCGTTGTCTCGAATACCGCGGAAAGCGTGTCCGTCGCGGGCATGCACCCGAGCGGCGCGCAGTGGGCCGCACCCGTGATCGACAGCGCCGGTAGCGCGTCCCTGTCCGTTGCGGCCCTCGCGAACGGGCGAATCGAAGCGTCGCAAATTGTTCCGCCGGGTCCTCGCATCGTCCACATCCAGTATTCGCGCGACGGTCAGCAAATCGCCTACGTGCGCGAAACCGGCGCGGGCCTATTTGCTCTGTACGTCGTGCCCGTTGGGGGCGCCGTGACGGAGCCTGTTCCGATTCGCACCGGGCGTATTTCACTTGCGCCGGGGGCGTTCAACGCGGACGCGTCGGCCATTCTAATCTGCGTCGAACGCGACGACGGCAGTCCCGCAGTCGAAGTTGTATCGACCGGCGATGCGGGCAGCACTGCAGAGTTCGCGCGCGCCTTGCGCGGCGCGTGGGAGCCACGCAGCGGCGACGTGGTGATGAGCGCGCCAGACAGCAAAGGGGAAGTCCAACTCTACCGCGCAAGTCTGGATGCGACGGACCACCGCACGCAGCTTACCTTCCTCGACGGCGGCACAGACCGCGCGCTGCTCGTGTCGCCCGACGGACAGTCGGCGACCACGTTCGCCGCCGCGACGCCGAAACCGAGCGTGCTGTTTGCCAGCCTTGCGCAGTAGCGCGCCCGGGAGAGGGACTGAAATTACGCAGGGGACGTAACGCGGCTCGTGGCCGCAACCAGCGAGTTGGATCTATCAATTTCAGATCTGCAATTTCAGAATTTGAGAGAGCAACTCGCTGAAGCAATAGAGCTTACACGAGAAGTGCAAAATCATTTGGATGTCTTCGACAAAATCGATGTAAAGCACCTCAAGGGGAAATCCCGGCCAATGGTGCGACCGAGGGCGTAAGCGACAGATCAATTCGGCGGGCGCAAGAATTCGAGCACGCGCGCTCGGGGCCATCGCAAGCGCACGTGATCGAATCGACACCGCGCGGTGCAATTATGCGTCTAAGAAAACGGAGCGGGCTAATTGGCCTGCAACCGGCGCGGGAGTAACACTAAGCGCAGAACTGTTAACAGTTCCCCGAGGCGTTCGTGCTTTCCCGCGCCGCTTTATGTTAGTCTTGCCCATCCTGGTGGGTATCACGCGCTACGACGGGGAGGTTGCGCGCGACGGCAGCGAGCCGGACCCGCCTGCCCAGTAGCAACGGAGATCGTTCTCGATGGCTCGTTCACGGATTATTGGTACGGGCCATTTTCTGCCCGAACGAATCCTCACCAACAAAGACCTCGAGTCGTTGTGCGACACCACGGACGAATGGATCCGCCAACGCACAGGCATCGAACAACGCCATGCGGCCCTACCGGGCGAAGGCACGTCAGACCTTTGTACGCCCGCGGTCAAGAAGGCATTGGATTCCGCGGGGATTGGCGCCTCGGACATCGATCTTCTGATCTGCTGCACGACGACGCCGGACTACATTTTTCCTGCCACGGCATGCGTCATTGCCGACAATCTTGGGATGGGCACCACGCCGGCGCTCGATTTGAATGCGGCCTGCTCCGGATTCATGTACGGGCTTGCGACCGCGGACGCGTTTGTGCGCAGCGGCGCGTACAAGACCGTCGCGCTTGTGGGCGGCGAGCTCGCTACGAACCGGGTGAGTTTTCGCAAGCGCGACACAGCGGTCCTCTTCGGTGACGGTGCGGGTGCGGTGATTGTACGCGCGGAAGAAGGCGATCGGGGGATTTTGACGACGCACCTGTGGTCGGACGGATCGGGCCGCGAGGTGTTGTGGCTGCCCGCGGGCGGATCGAAAATCCCGGTCACCGCGGAAAACGTGGACGACGACATTAACACCATCCATATGAAGGGCAAAGACCTGTTCCGCCGCGCGGTGATCGAGTTTGCGAACGCGGTGAACGTCGCGCTAGAAGCGGTGGGAATGACGTTTAACGACATCGATCTTTTCATTCCGCACCAGGCGAACATTCGCATCATCGAGGCGGTCGCCGAACGCATGGGGCTGCCGGCGGAGAAGTGCGTGGTGAATATCCAAAAGGTTGCCAATTGCACGGCGGGTTCGATTCCCATTGCGCTGGACCAGGCGCGCGGCGAAGGCCGCGTAAGTGACGGGAGTATTGTGCTGCTTGCGTCGTTCGGCGCAGGGCTCACATGGGCGTCCGCGGTCGTTCGTTGGTAATCTCGCCGGGCCGTCTTGCGAAGTATGGCCCGCGTACGCATGGAGGGCGCGAGTCGTGCGGCGCGACGTGAACCGATGGAACTTCGTGCTCGTGTCGGTGGTCGTTTCGTTCGCGCTGGGGTGTCTCGGTTTTTGGCAATACGGCAGATTGCACGGCCACGCCTACACGGTGTGGGACATCTGCTACCTGTCATGGCAACTGTTCCCGCTGCAATCGGGCGCGCAACCAGGAACGATTCCGCTCTCTCTCGAGATCGCGCGCGTTATCGCCCCGATCACGACGGCATCCGCGCTCATCGGCGTGTCCTACGGCTACCTCCGCGAATTGCGCCGCGGCGAACGCCTGTCCGCCATCAGAAATCATGTTGTAGTTTGCGGATTGGGACGCCGCGGAATACAGCTTGCCGAAGAGTGCGTGGCGATGGGCAAACGCGTCGTCGCGATAGACGCCCATTCGAACACGAAGAGCCTGCCTATCGTAGAATCCGGCCACGTGCTGTTGGTCACCGGCGACGCGACGCACCTCGAGACTCTTCGGCGCGCGGGCGTGCATCGCGCGGAATCGTTGCTCGCGTTATGCGGGGATGACGGAACGAACATTGCGATTGCGATGCGCGCACGGGACCTTTTGGCCGCAGCTTCCGAACACGCGCGACCGAAACGCCTGCGGTGTGTCGTGCAAGTGATGGACTTCACATTTGCGGCGCTGTTCAAGGAACACGGCGTCGTGCAGGACACCGCCGGGACGCTCGACGTTGCCCTCTTCAATTCGTACGAGGCCGCCGCGCGAATGCTGTGGCGCGATCGTCCATTGGACTACGAACCCATCGGCGAGAACGATCCGCGCAGCGTTCGACTCGTGGTGTTCGGTCTGGGACAAATGGGCGAGAGCGTCGTCGTCCAGGCCGCGAAGGTGTGCCATCTCGCAAACGGGAAGCGGTTGCGCGTGACGATCATCGATCGGGCCGCGGACGCGAGAATGCGCAGCCTGCTCGTGCGCTATCCGCGGATCGACAATGTGTGCGACATCGAGTGTATCGAGATGGAATGCGACGACCGCATAACGGTAAATCGGCTTGACGAAATCGTCGAGATAAAGGACGAACTGACGACGATCGTCGTCTGCCTCGACAACGATTCCCAAAACGTGCAATACGCGATCAGTTTGCGCCGCAACCTCACGTCGGACGCCGTGCCGGTTCACGTGCGCGTTACCTCCGATACCGGCCTGTCCAATTTGTTCCGTGGCGCGGGCGACAGCAGGAACATCTTTTGTTTCGGGTCGACCGGTTCCACGTGCACCTGGGAGATGGCGAACGGCGAGGGCCTCGATGCGTTGGCGCGCGCGATTCACGAGGACTATGTGGCCCATCAGCGCGAACGCGGCGCGAAACCCGGGGACTCGACGGTCGAGTGGGACAAGTTGGCGCCCGGGTTGCGCGACTCGAACCGGCAGCAGGCAGACCATCTTCCCGTAAAACTGCGCGCGCTTGGGTACTCGGTGCGGCACGCGCACGAAGTACCGGGCGCGGTACGGGTGCCCGAGGACCGTATCGAGACGCTTGCGCGCATGGAACACCACCGCTGGAACGCGGAACGATTTCTTGCCGGTTGGACGCTTGGCGACAAGGACGTCGCGAGGCGGCGATCGCCGTACCTCGTTCCTTACGATGAGTTGCCGGACGCCGTGAAGCAATACGATCGCGACACGGTGCGCAACATGCCGAGGCTTGTGGAGTTGGCAAAGCGCACGGCGGGGCGAGGAAACTCGGCGTAGCGTGCGCGCCGCCTCAGGCCGGCGGATTCAGCGGATGGTCGAGGAAGACGACGCGCCAGTCCAGCACCTCCGTGATTAGCAGGCGCGAGGCATCGCCGGCCAGCGCGGCCACAGGGGTCGAAAACTGAAACGAGATGGGATCGTTTGTCGCGGCAAGTTCCTCGCGAAGTTCCTCGATTTGGTTCGACAGGTTTTTCAAGTGGATTTGCATCGATTCCGAATGTTTGGCGATGCGGCGGAATTCGCCCTGGTTCACGACGCCCTGCATCGCTGCGCCGAGCGCGGGCAGGAACCCGCACACGAACGTGAGAATCGGTGAAGGAAGCGCCTTCAGCGCGAGTTCGAACCAATGCGGCGCGCTCCGTCCATTCAGGTGCATCAACTCCTCGAAACCATGCAGTATGTGCGCGCCGCAAGCAAATAGAGTCAACACAAGCAGACCGATACCGTATGCGTGCAACCTCGATTCAATCTTGTGCGATCGGCGCCCTGTAATCTTGTGGTAGGCGATTTGGCCATACTTGCCGCCGAGCAGATCGCTGAGGTGCCGCAAGTACAGATCGAGGTACGCTTTGTCGACAACGGCCGTGGGAAGTCCGAGCGCACGTTCGACGGCGCGAACGTACCACGCCATCCATGTCGAGCCGGGATGCCCGTAGGTTGTCCAGTGCGCCGGCACTTGGGGAAACGGCCTGCCGCCCCCGAGCGGAGCGACCAAGCGCAGGTGACGTACCAGTTCCGCGGCGAGGCGATAGTCGATCCAACGTTCATGCCACCGCTGGTGTCTGCCCTTGAGCACGAGGTAGAGAATTGCGCCTATCGTACCCAATTCCAGGATGGCCGTGAAGTCGCCGTATGGGAATTCCGGCAAGCGGAACGGCAGCACGCGTAACAATGGGTAACAAAGCGGCAGCAGCGCGAAGAAGACGGCCAGCGCCGCGCATGCGAACGCGGTAACAAAGGCGCTGCGGTAGCGATTCGAGTGCAGCACGGCGAGCTTGTCCGGCCAGGCAAAATATGGGCGCAACGAATCAACGACGCATCCGATTGGTGTCGATCGGTCCGGCGGCCATTCGTCCATGACGTCTTGCTCGAACGGCCTTATCGCATTGCGGATGCCTTTCCATTTACCGTCCCCGAGTACGTCCCGAAACACGTTCCAGACGAACGCACGCGTATGGGCCGGGCGGCGTTCGTCGTAGTACCGAAGCAAGTTCGCTCGGGGGTCTTCTGCCTGTTTCCCGGTTGACACGGCCTGTGGAACTTCGAGCGATTCGCGGACCCAGGACCGGAGCGCCGCCGCCGTGCCCGAACCGTTCGGCGTGGCGCGCTGGTCTCTCCGCTTCGACGGCGCCGGCGTGGTGGCGTCGACGAGTTGCCACGCCCGGGGATTGTGCGCGTCGATCCAAACCGCGCCAACACCGGTGCGCTTGGCCTCGCCGAAGGTTTCCTCGGTGCCGCCACGTTTGCCGCGCTGATGGCCGTCCCACACGACGACAAGCAGATCGGATTGATTGAGCACGACGCGTCCGCCGGCGCCATACGCGGCCGCTTCGTCATCGCGGCAGCCGTCCAGTTCGAAGGTGGTAAGGGCGGTTTCGCGTCTTGCGCGGTCGAGAATGCCGCGGAACCGCTCGAGCGAACCCGCCTCGAGCGCACGGCCCGGCGCGAAGTCGCGTTCGAATTCCGCCTGTGGGAAAGGCATCACGCAGGTGAGCTCGTACCCGAGCCCCAACGCTACTTCGCCGAAAACTCGGTCCGTGCCTTCGGCCAGCGGCGTTACTGCGCGAAGCGTAAACGGGTCGCTGCTGTAAAGTGTCCGGCACGCCTCGCCAACCATTTCGACTTCGCTGCGCACGGCTTGGAGGATTTCGTGAATTACTTCGCGCAGCGTGTCCAGCTTTTCAAGGTCAAGCCGGTCGGGCCGGTGGCCGACGACGCCCACGCGAAACGCCAGGGGCGGACGCGGCGGCATCTCCATCCCGGGAGACTGCGATTGTTGCGTCGGCGCCACGGCAATACAAGTCCCCTTGTTTACCGCACGGCAGGTGCTGTGCGGCTATCCTTCGATAGGCGTCTTTGGTTCGGTACGGTGCATCGATGCTTCAACCGCCGCGTGCAACGATACCGCTAATTGTTTGCGATCGCCCGCGGCGATCGGCGATTCGCCGAATATGACGGTAACATCGAACGCGCGGAGCCGCAACAACCGAAATGCGTGCGTGGCGAACGGCGTGTCGTCCACCCAGCAAATCGAATGCTCGAAGCCGGAATCGTTGTGCGGCGTACGATACGAGATGGCCGCGTAGTGTACGGGCATCTTCAATTCGATCGCGGGCTGCAGGAGCGGACCGCGGAACGGGAGCAGTGTGTCGCCGTAGGTGGTCGTGCTCTCGGGGAAAAGCACCAGGCCGTAACCCTCCTGCACAATCTTCCTGATTTCGCCGTTCACGCGCGCGGCGTCGCGTCGCTTCTTGCGATCGATGAACAGTGTATTCAGTCCGCGCGCCAGCATGCCGATCAGCGGCCACGCTTTCACTTCCGCCATGGATACAAACACCGCGCCGAGCAGGCGCGCGTAGACGATTACGTCGAAGTAACCGAGGTGGTTCGACACAAGGATGAACGGTGGTCGCGGCGCGGCCCCGCGAACCGTGACGCGCGCGCGCACAATCGCGCAGACGCCCCGCGCCCACAACCGCAAAATCGACCGGCGGAACGCGTGCTCTCCCTCGGCGTTGATCAACGCAAGCGGCAACGCGGACATGCGCGCGGCGTAGAGCGCAAGGGTCCACATGGCGACGATCGAAACGCGAAGGCACGCGCGAACGCGCTGCAACGCGTCTTCGATAAAGGTCAGCGTGCGGTCAATTTCCGCCGCGCTTTCTGTGGGCGTATTGCTCATGTCACCACGATAAGTGTCGCACATCGGGGTCCGCGCGGCAACGCACGCGGGTTCTTGTATAGTGGATTGACACACAGGGAGGAGTGAGTTGGTGAAGCGGCTGCTCGAACGCCTCGGTCTGCGGAAATCGGACGACCGCGATCCCGAAGCGGCGCGGCATACGGTCCAAGTCAGAAGCACGCTGGACGGCGCGTTGCAGCCGTGCGTGTTCATCCCCGCGCGAGGAACGGGGCCGCGGCCGCTGCTCGTCTATCTTCACCCGTGGCGGCACGGTTACGACACGGATTCGCGGCGTTGGCAGGCGGAGGCGAAGGCGCGGGACTGGCACTTCCTTGCGCCGCACTTCCGCGGGCCGAACAAAAGGCCGCAGGCGTGCGCTTCGCGGTTGGCGCGGCAGGATGTGCTGGACGCAGTCGCGTTTGTCAAAGGGAAGCATCCGGTGGATCCGCGGCGTATCTACGCGGGTGGCGTGTCCGGCGGCGCGCATATGGCCCTCGTGATGGCGGCCGAAGTGCCCGAGATGTGGGCGGGCGTCTCGGCGTGGTGCGCGGTGACGGATCTTGCCAGGTTCTATGACGAATGCGTCGCGCAGGGCGCAAAAGCCTACCGGCATATTGTGAAGGTGTGCGGCGGTGCGCCGGGGTCGTCTCCGCGGGTGGATGAAGAATTGCGGTACCGCTCGCCGCTGTTTCACATGGCCAGGGCGAAGGACGTGCCGATCGACATCAGTCACGGTATCCGCGACGGCCAACCGCGCGGCATCGGCATCCAGCACAGTATATGGGCGTTTAATGCGCTGGCGGAGGCGCGAGGCGACACGCCGGTGCCGCACGATCAGCTTGACGCCTTGTGCCGCCGGGAAAACGCCGCCCCCGGTCCCGTCCAAGACGAAACCTACGGTCGAACAATCTACCTGCGCCGCACCAGCGGACTGTCGCGTCTTACCATCTTCGAAGGCGGCCACGAAGACCTGCCGGCCGCCGCGTGCGCATGGCTCGAGCAAAGGGAAAAGGCGTAACCGCCCGCACGTTCGGGTCTTGCGGGAGGCAGCGCACGAATTCTATAATCCGCGTTTATCTTTGGAGATCCCAGTGGTACGAATTGGCGTAGTCGGAACGGGTTATGGCGCGCGCGAAATGATGCGTCTGGCGGCGGTGCACCCGTCTGTCGAACTGGTTGCCGTGGCGTCCACGAGTGCAGCCGGGAAGCGGCTTAGCGACGTGCTGCCGGCTTTCCGCAAGGTCCACGATCTCGCGATCGAAGGGTTTGACGCGAAGGCGCTGGCGAAGAGGTGCGACGCCGTGATCATCGGTGTGCCAAGCGGGCAGTCAATCCCGATCGTCGCGGCGCTGCGCGCGGAAGGTGTGCGCGTGCTCGATCTTGGCGGCGACTTTCGACTCAAAGAACTGTCGTTGTTCAAGAAGTTTTACAGGGAGGAGCACAGCGCGCCGCACTTGCTGGCGGACGCGGTGTACGGTCTCGCCCCGGTTTATCGTAGTGAACTGCGGACTGCGCAACTCGTCTGCGTACCGGGTTGTTATCCCATCAGCGCGATTCTGCCGCTGCGCCCAATCCTCGATCACGTGCAAGCGGCGGTGCCCGTTGTGATCGACAGCATCAGCGGAATCTCCGGTGCGGGGCGCACGCCGAGCGAAGGCTATCATTTTCCGGAGATGAACGAGAACCTCAAGGCGTACAAGCTTGCGGTGCACCAGCACATCCCCGAGATCGAACAGGAACTGGGCAACCGGGCGATGGTGCAGTTCACGCCGCACGTGGCCCCGCTCACGCGCGGTATTCTAACGACGATCACCTTTCGCGGGAATGGCGACGTCGATCCGGCGGCGGCGTACGCATGCTACGCCGACGAGCCGTACGTGCGCGTGCTGCCGGAGGGACAGTTGCCGGAAGTGAAATATGTGCGCGGCACGAATTTCTGCGATATCGGTTGGGTCAAGGATGCGCGCACGGGCAACCTGATCGTCGTGAGCGCAATCGACAACCTCATGGGTGGCACGTCGGGCATGGCGATTCAGTGCTTGAACATCATGTTCGGGCTCGATGAACGCACCGGCCTCAACTTCGCGGGTATCGCCCCATGACGAAAGTCTCCGGTGGCGTGTGCGCGCCGAAGGGATATCGCGCATCCGGCGTCGCGGCGCGCATCAAACCGTCCTCGACGAGAAAGGACTGCGCGCTGATCGTGAGCGACGCCCCCGCGACGGTCGCGGGGATGTTCACAAAGAACCTCTTGAAATCGCCTCCGGTGGTGTGGAACGCGGCGGCGTGTCTCGCGGGCAAAGCGCGGGCGGTGTTCATCAACAGCGGCAACGCAAACGCGGCCACGGGCGAACGCGGGGCGATGGACGTGTGCACGACGGCGGGCATGGTCGCCGACGGGCTGCGCATCGAAACGAACGAGGTGTGCATTTGCAGCACTGGGGTCATCGGTGTGCCGTTGCCGATGGATCGCATTCGATCAGGCGTCACGGACTGTCTGAAGACGCTAGGCCCATCGGGCAGCGCGGACGCGGCGCACGCAATTATGACCACCGACACCGTGCCTAAAGAACTGGCGATTGAGGTCACGTTGCAGGCGGGCACGATCCGATTTGGCGCAATTGCAAAGGGTTCGGGGATGATCGCGCCGGACATGGCGACGATGATCTGTGTCATTACGTGCGACGCAGAAATCGCGGCGCCGGCGCTTGATAAGGCGCTGCGTGCGGCGGTGAATGCGTCTTTCAATTGCATCACGATCGACAACGACATGAGCACGAGCGATACGGTGTTGTGCTTCGCGAACGGCGCGTCGGGCGTCCGCGTGGTCGACAGTACGCCCGACTTCATTACGTTCACGAACGCGCTGAAAGCACTGTGCGTCGAAATGGCGAAGCTGTTAGTGCGCGACGGCGAGGGCGCGACCAAGTTTGTCGAGATTGCCGTCGAAGGCGCACAGAATGACGAGGACGCCAGGACGATCGCGCGCGCGGTTGCCAATTCGATGCTGGTGAAGACCGCTTTTTTTGGACAGGACCCGAATTGGGGGCGCATTGCGTGCGCGGCGGGATACGCCGGCGTGGATTTCGATCCGGCGGAACTCGCGCTGTGGCTGGACAACGTGCAACTCGTGAGTAACGGCGCGGCGACGGAGTACCGCGAGGAGGACGCCGCCGCCGTGATGAAGCAGGCCGAGTTTCGCGTGCGCATTCGCGTGGGCGCAGGGAGCGGCGCGGCGGTGTTCTGGACCAGCGATCTCAGCCACGACTACGTTTCCATCAACGCCGACTATCGATCATAGGGACAGAGGGGAGCGCCGGGCACATGGCCTCGTTTAACCAGTACGAACAGTTCATCCACAAGGCGGCGACGCTCGTCGAAGCGCTCCCATACATCCGCGAGTTCGAGGGCAAGACCGTCGTCATCAAGTACGGTGGCGCGGCGATGGAGAACGCGCGCCTGCGCGAAAGCACGACGGAAGACATCGTATTGATGAAATACGTCGGGATGAACCCCGTCGTCGTGCACGGCGGCGGCCCTGAGATCAACCGAACGTTGCAGCGGCTCGGCGTCGAGGCAAAGTTCCACAACGGCCTGCGAGTTACCGACGACGAGACCGTGAAGGTCGTCGAGATGGTCCTTGCCGGCTCACTCAACAAGGAGATTGTCACGTTGGTCAGCCGCGCGGGCGGAAACCCGATCGGTATCTGCGGCAAGGACGGCAACCTGCTGCACGCGCGAAAACTGACGGCGGAAGACGGCGCGGACCTGGGATTCGTCGGCGAGATCACGGGGGTCCACTTCAAGATTATCTCTGTGCTCTGCGATGCGGGCCTCATCCCGATCATTGCGCCCATTGCCACGGATCCCCAAGGCAATACATGGAACGTCAACGCGGACACGGCAGCGGGCGAGATCGCCGCGGCAATTCAAGCCGAGAAGCTGGTCTTCCTCACCGACACGCCCGGAATCCTGCGCGATCCGAAGGACAACGCGTCGCTCATTCATCAATTGAACTATCTGGAGATCGAAGACCTAATCGAGCAGGGCGTAATCGCCGGCGGAATGATTCCGAAAGTGGAAGCGTGCCTCAAGGCGCTGGACTACGGCGTCGCGAAGACCCACATCATCGACGGGCGTGTGCCACACTCGCTGCTACTGGAAATCTTCACCGATCAGGGCATGGGTACATTGGTTACACATTGACGCTGCGGCGCCGGTTGCGCAGCGTGACGGATCACTTCACTTCGCCGGTTGCAGGGTCGTACTGCCACTCGCGCCCGTGGTATGGGTGGGTTGGGATCGCATAGCCCCGTTCGCGCATTAGTTCGAGGTTTGGCGGCGTAGCTCCCGTCTCCTCCTTGAACCTGTTAATCGACCCGCGCAAGAACACAAGCCTCTCCTCGACCTGCGAGTCGAGCAGCGACGTATTCTGGACGTCGCCCTTCTCGTCGATAAAGAACGTTCCGCCGAGCGGGTCCACGGGCCTGCCGTCGCTTGAATCCGCCGTCCAGAAATCATCGAGACTCTCCGGCGCCTTGCCGGTCTTCGCCCGATACGCCTTTACCGCGCCATCGAGCAGGCGGCAAACCTCGCGCAGGTCGACCTCGATGAGCCGACGCTTGGCGGTCTCGCGCATGTTCTCATCGGTGGTGTTTTCGATGATCTGCGCCCACATGTCGCGCTCGATATCGCCGAGGTTGTGTTTTTGTTGCAGGTTCTTCGCCCAATCCACGACGAACTGCGGCGGTTCGCCGGTGGACGCCGCGAGCGCCATCCACTTCGCGCCCATGACGCCGTCGTGCCGGTTCAGGATGTAGGTGCGCGCAATCTCGAACGGCAGTTCCCAACTTCTCGGGTTGTCGTCGATGCCGCTTTTCAGGAGTTCGATGCTCGCGTCGTTGTCGCGCTTCAGCATGGCGAGGAACACCCCGCCCCACTTGTACGCGTCGACGAAGTACGGGTCGAGACGCGTGATTGTGCCGAGCATGCGATCGAGTAGCGTGAACTTAAAGTCGCCCCGGAATTCCCTCGATGTATAACTGATGCACTTCAGCCAGAGAAGGTCGGCGATGACGCTGCTCTGTCCGCACGTGAACGACTTCAGCAGGCGTTCGTTCGGAAAATAGAGGACTTCCTCCGCTTCCCGCTCCCTGCGAAGCGTGTCGGCGCGGCGCTGCGCGAGCGTCGTGCACGCGAACGACAGCGAGACAACGAGAATTGCCGCGGCAAGCCTGCGCACCGCTACACGTCCTTGTCCTCGAAGGCGAGCGCTGCGAGCGCCAGCAGCATCGCGGTATATACCGTGCCGTAAGCCATCGCCCACGCGACGTACTCGAACGACACGGCGACGTTGTTCGCGGCCTCGGCGCGAATGTTGAAGTTTGAGAAGTTCGGCACGATGTAGTAGACGATCTCGAGGACTCGCTTCGCGTTGGTCCCGTCGAAGTGCGCGGGGAGATCGATGAGAATTGTGGTCGCGTGCCCGACGACATATATGCAGAACACGATGATAGCGCCGAGGATAGGCGACGTGAGCGACGAGAACAACGTGGCGAACGCCGTGACCATGAGCAGTTCCCAATACGACAGCAACACTGCGTAGAAGTACGTGGCGTCGATCGCGCCGCCGAGCAGCGCAGTGTAGCCCGCGCCGGCCGCGCCCATCAGCGCCGTCACGACGCCGAGCAGCGCGGCCATGCCGAAGTACTTGCCGAGCACAAATTCGTAGCGCGCCATCGGACGGCAAATAATTGTGTAGATGGTGCGCTTGTCGATTTCCTTGTAGACCAGGCTGGTGCCGACGAATATGGCGATTAACACGCCAAACACCGACACGGACGCAAGCGAGAAGTCTTTGACGATCTTGATTTCCTGCCCGATGCTGATCCAGCCGAGCGCTTTCGATCCGAGCAGCGTCGCCAGCGCAAAGAACACGAGTACGTACAGGACCTTGTCGCGCACGGCTTCGCGGAAGGTGTTGTGCGCGACGGCGAAAATCCTCATGGCTTCGCCTCCTGCACGCGCATGAAATAGTCCTCGAGCGATTCCTTCACCGCGGCGAAGTCAACGAGGTCGCCGCCGTGATTGTGAATTTCCTTGACGGCACGATTCGCCGTGGCAAGATCGGTTATGACGAAATGGTGGCCGGCCTCGGAGGTCCTCGACGATGCCGCCATGGGTGCGATGGCAGCCAACGCCGCGTCGTTCAGGCGCGCGGCGATGATCTCGACCATCATTACTTTCTCGGTAAGCAATTCGTCGATCTGGCCGTGCCGCGTCAGCCTACCCTTCACTAGAATGCCGACGCGATCGCAGATTTGTTCCACGTCGCCAAGCACGTGGGACGAAAAAAAGATGGTCTTCTTCTCGTCGCGCATCCGCAAGATCAGTTCGCGAATCGATCGGCGCCCGAGGGGGTCGAGTCCGCTCATCGGTTCATCGAGCACGAGCAGTTGCGGATCGCCGACGAGCGCGACCGCAAAGCCCAGACGTTGCCGCATTCCCTTCGAGAAACCACGAACGCGCTGGTCCGCGATGGAACCCAAGTCGAGCAGTTCCGACAGCTTCTTCCATTCCGCCGCGCGCGCGGCGGCATTCAACCCATGCAGCTTGCCGTAGAAGTCCAGGGTTTCGCGCGGGGTGAGGTACTCGTAGAAATAGGGGTTCTCCGGCAGGTAGCCAATTTGACGGCGCGATTCCTTGCGCTTCGAGTCCTCGCCGAAGATGCGGGCCTCGCCCCGGGTTGGGCGAATGAGCCCGCACAAGAGCTTGATCGTGGTGGTCTTGCCCGCGCCGTTCCGGCCCAGAAAGCCGAAGACTTCATTTTCGCGGACGGTCAGGTTGAGTTCGACGAGCGACGGCGTGGACCGTCGCCCGATTTGGGCCTTGTAGGTCTTGGTAAGGTTTCTGGTCTCAATCGCGTCCATGTCGAACACAATATACAGGATGCTATACGTTGTTGTATACCATATATGGACGAAATCGACAATTACCCTCCCTAAACCGCACGTGCTTGAGAACACCGATATCCCCGGCGATGTTTCCAGCATTGACGGTGTCCTCGTCGACGGAGTACGGTTTCGAGAACCATGGCCGCAGTACTCAGCCGAATCTATTTGGTGGCGCTAGCCGCGCTGCAGGTTTGTTTCGTTCCCGCAGCGGCGGGAGCCGAAGCCTCCATCTCCGCGCCGATTCCGCAGTCTCTTCCCCCCGGGTATTTTCAAACTACACTTTCCCACAACGCGATGTACGCGGAGTTTCAGTTTACGATCATTGGCAAAGAGGGCGGGCCAACCGAACGGCATATGGCGATGGCGGCCCAGGAAGCGTTTGACGCCATCGACCGTCTCGAGAGCCGTATCAGCACGTGGCGTCCCGGCACGCAGGCGTCGCGGATCAACTATGAGGGCGCGAAGCAACCTGTTGGTGTGGCGATGGATATGCTGAACCTCGTCGAACGGTCAGTCGACTACTGGAAGGATACGGACGGCGCGTTCGACATCACCGTCGGTCCGCTCGTTGAGTTGTGGCGGGCGTGCAAAAAGGAGACGCGGCTGCCGACGGGTGCGGAACTGGCCGCTGCGAAAACGTTGGTGGGTTCGGACAAGCTAATCGTGCTGCACGATGACCACAGTGTCGGTTTCAAAAAGGAAGGGATGCGGCTCGATTTCGGAGGTATCGCCAAGGGGTTGGCCGTGGACCAGGCAGCCGACGTGCTGCGGGGCTATGGGGTCACGTGTGCGCTGCTCGACGGCGGGTCGAGCTCGATGCTCGCGATGGGCGCGCCGCCGGGGCAGGACGGGTGGATCATTCAACTGAAGCATCCGTATAATGATACCACGATAGACGAAGCGCCGATAAAGGACGAAGCCGTCTCGACGTCGGGCTACGCGCACGACCATTTTGTGGTTGACGGCAAGAAGTACGGGCACATCATTGACCCGCGCACGGGCATGCCGGCGCAGGGCGTGATGTACGCGATGGTCATCGGGCCGACGGGGACGCTGACCGAAGCGCTGAGCAAAGGCTTCTTCGTCAACGGCGTGGAATGGGCCAGGCAGTACTGCGCGAAACATCCAACGGTAAGGGCGATCCTCGTGCCGGATCCGGCGGAAGGATCGGAACCCAAACCGGTTCGCATCAACTTTACGGAGTGAAAGGACCCGACGATGGACGTGACGAGACGAAACTTCATGCAAAGCGCCGGTGCGGCTGCGGGCGTAATGATTGCGACGGGCTGGTCGCCATTTTCGTACGCGCAAAACGAAAAGATTCGCCTCGCACTCATCGGGACCGGAAGCCAAAACCGCGTCCATCTCGAAGAGGGCATCGCAGGGAACCCTCATATCGAGGTTGTTGCGATGTCGGACTGCCTAATCCCGTCGCTGATCGGCGGGTTGAAGACACTCATACCCGATCCTCAGAAGGACGATCCGGACGACAAGAAAGCCGCGATTGCCGCGAAGCAAAACGCATTCAAACCGCATTGCTATCTCGACTACCGCGATATGCTGGCGAAGGAGAAGGACAACATCGATGCGGTGTTGATAGCGACGCCGTTCAAGACGCACTACGACATCGTGATGGACTGCCTGAGCGCGGGCAAACACGTCTTCTGCGAGAAGACGATGGCGGACACCGTCGATCGCTGCCGCAATATCGTCGCGAAGTGCCACGAGACAGGGAAGTTCGTGCAGGTCGGTCACCAGCGCCGTTACAACCCCGAGTACATCCACATGGTGAGAGGTTACGCCGACGGCCGCGCGGGCCGTGTGCAATACATCGAGGGGCAGTGGCACCGGTATGGCGACTGGCGCCGGCCCATGCCGCGAAAGAAGGATCCTCAGGATCCGACTGGCGAGAAGACCATTGAATACGAATTGACGGCGGCGGAGAAGAAGTTAATCCCGGACTTCAAGAAGATGATCAACTGGCGCATCTACCAGATGTACAGCGCAGGCCTGATCAGTGAATTGGCGACGCACCATATTGAAGTTGTGAACTGGATGCTGGGCACTCCGCCCGCACGCGTCATGGCAACCGGTGGAATCGATTTCTGGAAAGACGACCGCGACACCTACGACAATATCGTACTGATATTCGAGTACGACATGCGGCGCGGAAAGTCCAACCATATCATTCCAAGCCCGAACGCCAGCGTTGGACAAATCGAGCCAACTGAAATGATGAAGCCGTATACGGTCCGCTTCACATGGACGGGTACGCTACAAAGTTCGCTGAAGGGCGAAGGCATTTTGTTCGTCGGCGACAAGGGGACCTTTGAAATGCACGAGCGCGGCTTCGATGCATCAGGTCGAGGGGGCTGGTTCCAGCCGGAAACCGAAAAGATCTGGCTCGATCCGGATACCGGCGAGCAGACAAAAGACGACAAGATTATCGAGTGGATCAAACAAACAGGCCAGACCCAGAAGTACTCGAAGCTCATCGAGAAAGAACGTATCGTATTTAAGGGAACAGAGCTTGAAGACGACGCTTACGTAAAGAACCCGGACGTGCTCCAGTTCGAAGCGTTTGCCGAGTGCATACGCACGAACACGGTGCCGCGCACGAACCAGATGTGCGGGCTGATGGCGTCGATCTGCGATATCGCCGCGCACGAGGCCTCGGAAAAGAAGGAAATGGTGACCATCGACCCGGCGTGGTACACGTTCGACTTCGAGACGCCGGACCCGTTCGTCATCTCGTAAGAGCTGCTCACTTCGCACAGGCGCGGATGCGAGATCATCCGCGCCTGTGTTCTTATCTTATGACGATTCTCAGCGGCAACGAACCCTGAAACAGGTTTCAACGTAAGGCGCCGATCCCGCTCAGATTTCTGCAAATATCGATCAGCGCCAGCACGCGTTCGTCCGGGGTGCCGCTCTCGATGTCCGCGGCGACGATATCGCAGGGACCAAACTCGCCCGCGATTCG
The DNA here is from genome assembly GCA_013359265.1 of Candidatus Hydrogenedentota bacterium. Taxonomy (NCBI): domain Bacteria; kingdom Pseudomonadati; phylum Candidatus Hydrogenedentota; species Candidatus Hydrogenedentota bacterium. The sequence goes on along the minus strand of JABWCD010000002.1, from coordinate 83,575 downwards.
CTCCATGTCGCGCTCGATCGCGCTCATTGGTTTGTCCGCGAGTTCGGTGGGGCGATACATGATGGCGCGGCGCGCGTTTGGGAACAGATGCCGCGCGCGAGCCAGGTCGGATTCCAGGCCCATGTCGATATACGCAACGTGGGGAATGTCCGCGTACGCGTCGAGATAAGGGTCCGCGGTCCACGCGCAGTTGTGCACGCCGAGCGTGCCGAACGCTTCCGCGATGCGCCGATCATACGGATAGAGGAATTCCTTGTATAGCTCCGGCGACACAAGATTGACGAGGCAATTACTAACCGTGAAGAACGACACGTCGAACCCGCTGACGCACTGCCGCTCGCGCAGGCGGCGAGTCGCGTCGATCATGGTGGTGCAGACGCAATTAAAAAGATGATGGCACAGTTCCGGCGCGGTGAACATGTCGGTGAACAGTTCTTCGCCACGGATTCGATGGGCGTTGTTGAGCACACCCTGCCAGTTTATGTATCCCGCAGCGCACCCGAGTTTCGCGGCGATGTCGTCAACATGTTCGAGGAGATTATCGAAGAATGGGCTATTGTCGAGGTCGGGTGGTTCCAACGTGGCGATTTGCTCTTCGGTGAGCGGCGTGCCCGTCGTCACGGGCCATTGCTCGGCGCGGTACAGGATGGGAAGACCATAGATGCCGGCAATAACGCATGCGCCGTGGACCCCGGTTAACGCGTCTGTGACATCGGGCCGGTAGCGCGGCATTCCAATTTGCGCGCCGGGAAAACGCCGATCCAGTTCGGCACGCATCAGAGCGAGGGATTCGAGTCTGTACGAGATGTCCAAATGCCATCGCTCGCCGAAGTCGATGCCAATTGCGTCACGGTACCATTTGGGTGTAAACCCAATCTCCGGACGCACGAATGGTTCGTCTCCCGCAGCGGGTTGCCGCGTCGCGGGCGCGCCCGGCGCAATATAGCTGATAAGTTGCCCGGTCATGGCGCGGTTGCTCAGGCCGGCTTCGTGTTGCGCGCGTAGTCGAGCATCGCGCGCATGTTCTCGGGCGGCGTGCCGCGCGGCACTTCACAGCCCGCGCTCACGATGTATGGCGCGTGCGCGTCGCAGTGGCATTTCGCGATTCCGGCGTAGACGGATTCCGGCGTGCCGTCGCGCAGATCGCGCACGGGATCGATGTTGCCGAGCAGCGTTTGTCGTGGCCCCATTGCGTCGCGCGCGGCGGCCATCGATACGGGAAAGTCCAGATCGACAATGTCGCAGCCGAGGCGGCCCATGCCCTCGACGATCGGGGATGTATTGCCGCAAATGTGCAGCCGCACGCGCGCGCCCATGTCGCGCAGGCCCTTCACGAGTTGGACCTCATACGGCCACACGAATTCCTCATACAACCGCGGCCCAATGAGCGAGGCCGCTGCGTCACCCACGCCGATCGAGTCTGCGCCGGCCGCGATTTGCGCGCGCCCGAACTCAAGTTCCAACTCGATGACAAAGGCGAAAAGATCGCGGACGAAGTCCGGGTCCTCATAGAAATCCATCATGAGCGTGTTAATGCCGCGCAGATCGGCGGCCTGCGCGCAGGGCCCTTCGACCCAACCTTCGATCAGCTTCTCGCCGCGGACACGTTCCTTGAAGAGCGCGGCCGCTCGTACCCGGTCGTGCATGCGTCCGCCGCCGAGCGGATCGGGGCGCTTGAGCCGGACCAACGCGGCCTTCTCGGCGAGCAGCGCGTTATCTTCGTCAATGGCGGGGGGTTGATCGTCGAAATATTGGATGCGTGCGCCGAAATCCGCGGCCTCGCGCGCTGGATCGGAAATGCAGGAGACGTGGTCGATCTCGTAGTCCTCCGCGACGCGGAGCTGACATTCGACCAGGGTACGATAGTCCTTCGCGTAGTCACCGTACCGTTTCCCGGCGTGCTCCGCGGCGAACATCATCGTGATCGGCATGAAAGGCAGACGATCCGGCGTGCCGCCTTCGATCACGGAAAGTATCCTCTCGCGCCCGTCCATGGCACCTTCCCCCTGATGAAATCCGGACTTGCTGAGAACCCCCGGAAGAGAGCCTAAACCTGCGGCCCGTGAAGGTCAACCGCGACGGTTGACGCCGGATATGCGTGCTGTTATTGTCGAACCGGGTTGCCGGAGCGGAGTTGGCGCGTCGGGGGACGTAGCCAGCGATTCCATCCTACTTTCACGCTGCCGGCCAAACCGAGGGGGCGGATGCCATGAGCGCAGCCATCGACCAACGTTATGCCGAACGACTTCGCCGCTACACCACCGCCATGAAAAACAAGAAACCGGATCGCGTGCCGATCCGCCCGTTCGTGGCGGAATTTGCGTCGAAGTACGCGGGCGTTACGTGCCAGCAGGCGACGCACGATTTCGAAGGCGCGCTGACGGCAACGCGCAAGTGCGCGATGGACTTCGACTGGGATGCGACCGTCGGCAACATGATCTACGTGTGGACCGGGCTGACGGAAGCCATCGGGCTGACGTATTACGGCGCGCCGGGGATTCATGTTCCCGCGGACGTGGGGTTTCAATACTGCGAACCTGCCGAGAACGAGGCGCATATGCGCGCGGACGAGTACGACGCGCTAATAGCCGACCCGACGGGATTTCTGTTTAACACGTGGTTGCCGCGTGTATCGAAGGACGTAGCGCCGATCGGCGCGCCCGCGACTTATCGCAATAACCTGTCGTTCCTGAAGGGTGGCATGGCGATGCTGCATTACTTCACGGCGCTCGGCGCGCAGAACGAGAAACTCAGGACCGAGTGCGGCATGGCACCTGCCATCGGGGGAATTCTAAAGGCGCCACTCGATATTCTCGGCGATAAGCTGCGCGGTTACTACGGGCTGACAAACGATCTCATCGAACAGCCGGAGAAAGTACTGCGCGCCTGCCGGGCGCTGATGCCGCACTTGATGCACATTGCGCTGACGAGCGCCGATCCGGACAAGCTGGTGCCGATAACGATCTGGATGCACCGCGGGTGCGTGCCGTTCGTGACGCCCGAAACGTTCGAGACGGTCTACTGGCCGACGCTGCGCCCGATTGTCGAAACGCTGTGGGCGCACGGCTATCAGGTGTTGTTCTATGCGGAGGGGAATTGGGACGCGCACCTGGAGGCGTTCACCGAACTGCCCGAGGGGAGCATCATCTTTCATGTCGATCGGAGCGATTACCGGAAAGCGCACCGCGTGTTGCATCACAAGTTCGCAATCAGCGGCGGCGTGCCAAACACGCTGTTGGCGCTCGGAAAACCGCAGGAAGTCCGCGACTACTGCAAGCGGCTCATCGACGAAGTGGGCGCGGACGGCGGATACATCATGGACGCAAGCGCCATCGTGCAGAATGACGCGCAGGTGCACAACGTGGAAGTGATGACGCACTTTACGCGCGAGTACGGCGTTTATCGGGGCGGCCCGCCAATCGAATCGCTCGACCCGCCGTCGGCCCGGCCGCGCAATGACAACCGGATCAAAGCATGGGCCAAGGAGTTCGTCGACGCGAATCCCGCTCCGGGCATTTGCATTCCGTGGGCGGTGAAACGCAAGGAACTCGACAACCTACTCGGCGATGAAGCCATCGTCCAGCGGGTATGGGAGAACATCGAAGGCTTTGCCTACACGTATATCTGGCACTGCCTCGTGTCGTTTTGACTACGTCGCCGCGGCGCTGAGGTAGTCGAGCGCGCCCTGCGGGTCGGGTGCGTAGGCCGTCGCGCGAATGCGCCGCGCGAAGTCGTCCGTTACCGGCGCGCCGCCGACGAGAATGGGAGTGCTCGGGCTGACCCCATGGACTGCCTTGATGATTTTCTCCATGTTGACCATGGTCGTCGTGAGGAGCGCACTGAGCCCGACGCTGCAGCCGGGGTTGTCGCGCACCGCCTCGACGAATTTGTCCGCGGTAACGTTCACGCCCAAATCGATGACTTTGTACCCGCCGCCTTCGAGCATCATGGCGACGAGGTTTTTGCCAATGTCGTGCAGGTCGCCTTCGACGGTGCCGATCACGAAGGTGCCGCGGTGATGCGTCTGGCCGGAATCGAAGTACGGCTTGAGGTGCGCCATCGCCGCCTTCATTGCCTTCGCCGCCATGAGCAGGTCCGGCACGAAAGCTTTGCCGTCGCTGTACTTTCGACCCACGCGCGTCATCCCGACGATGAGACCCTCCGCGAGCACGGTTTCCGCGGACACCCCGTCGTCCAACGCGCGCTTGGTCAATTCATCTGCGCCGTCCTGGCCCCTCAAGTCCGGCGGATACGGCGATTCGCGGTTGACTTTCCCCCGTTCCAGACACAGTGCAATGCGTTCGATGATTTCGCTCATACGTCCCCCTGCACTACAATTGCGCGGCGATTCGCGCCAGCCCAAAGGCGCGCCCAAGCGATAGTGCCACATATATTCTACAGAAAGCGGCCGAGCGATTCCGAGTTGCCCGAAGCGACGGCAGAGTGCAATTCCTCCTATGGACATTTTGCTTTGATTAGCATGGGCAAACCATGACGCCTCGCGAGCGCGTTATACGCGCCCTCGAATTCCGGACTCCGGACCGGGCGCCGCGCGACCTATGGCACCTGCCGGGGGTAGCACAGTTCCGCAGGAGCGAGCTGGACGCGTTGCTTGCGCAATATCCTATCGATTTCGCCCAGCCGGTCGCGCGGTATGGGCAGTCTCTGCGCGCGCGTGGAACGCCCGACCGCGTAGGGTCGTATACCGACGAGTGGGGCTGCGTGTGGGCCGTCGCGGAAGACGGCGTAGTCGGCGAAGTGAAAGTCCATCCGCTGGAGGATTGGAGCGCCCTGGCCAAGTTTGCGCCGCCGTGGGAAGTGCTCGATGGTGCGGATTTCTCGGAAACGAACGCGAGTTGCGCGGCGACGGACAAGTTCGTGCGGAGCAATACGTCGATTCGGCTTTTCGAGCGCATGCAGTTTCTGCGTGGCGTCGAGAACCTGTTCCTCGATTTGGCGTATCTGCCGGCGGAACTCTACACGCTGCGTGACATGGTCCACGACTACTACGTGCGCGAAATCGACCAGTGGACAAAGACGGATGTGGACGCGATCTTCTTCATGGACGATTGGGGATCGCAGTCCAATTTGCTGATCGCGCCGGACTTGTGGCGCTCGGTGTTCAAGCCGTGTTACGCAGACTACTGCAATCGCATCAAGCAAGCCGGCAAGTTCGTATTCTTTCATTCCGACGGCTTTATCGATCCGATTCTGGCCGATCTCATCGAAATCGGCGTGAACGCCGTGAACTCGCAGTTGTTCTGCATGGATATCGAGTTCATTGCGCACCGCTTCAAGGGAAGAGTTACGTTTTGGGGCGAGATTTGCCGTCAGCAAATTCTGCCATTCGGGACACCGGACGACGTGCGCGCGGCCGTGCGGCGCGTGCGGCGGGCGCTTGACGATGGAACGGGCGGCGTTATCGCGCACTGCGAATGGGGCAACGCAGACGCCGCCGAAAACATCGCCGCGGTGTTCGAAGCGTGGCTATAGCCCGGATTTTTCACGCGAACAGCAAAAAAACGTGTGCTATCCGTTGCGCCACATGAAGTTCCATGGTTTCCGGTCTATACAGGCTGTTCGCGTGAAAAATCCTCCCGCCACGCGCTCAAAGGTTTACTCGTGAGCTCAGGGAAGAACAGCGCGTCCACATAAATCTCCTGGAACGCGGGGTCCAGGGAAAGATCAAGGTGTTCGGTCCGCTTCGCGAGTTCCTCCGCTTCACGGCGCGCTTTCAACGAGGTCGCCGCGAGACGCGCACCGGCCAGCGACGTGTTGCCGACAAACGCTATGCGCTCCGGATCGACGTCGCCGGGCAACAGCCCCATGCGCTGCGCGTTGGAACACCGAATGTAGTTGCCGAAGGCGCCCGCCACCAGCACGCGCCGCAGTTCGGCCGCCCGCACGCCAATCCGATCGAGCAGAATCGCAATGGCGCTTCGCACCGCGGCGGTCGCGAGTTGCACCTGGCGCACGTCGTTCTGATACAGCGCAATCACCTGCCCCGTCTGCGTCTCGTCCGCATCCGCGATGACAAAGCCCAGTTGATCGTCGAAATAGTGAATGCGCCGCACAACGGCGCCGGGAAGCCCTTCGGGCAACTCGTTCGGCCCCAGGAGCACGCCCGATTGGCACACGATTCCGAGACGCAACAGTTCCGCGACGATGTCAATAAGACCGGAACCGCAGATGCCGATGGGTTGCGCGCCCCCAATCGTCTTGTATACGAGATCGTCTTCGATGTGGACTGCCTCGATCGCGCCCGCGGCCGCGCGCACACCGTGGGCGATGCGTGTGCCCTCGAAGGCGGGGCCCGCGGCGCAGGACGTAGCAACGAGTCTCCCGTCGGCGTTCGCCACCAGTTCGCCGTTCGTTCCGATGTCTATAAAGAGCGAAGGGGTTTCCGCCTCCGCGAAGCGGGTCGCCGCCAGTCCCGCAACGGTATCTCCGCCGACATAGCCCGCGATCGCAGGGAACACGTAGCAATGCGATTTCGCGTGCGAATGTATGCCGATCTCGGATGCGGGCAGGTGCACAGCCGCGCTGACGGCCGGCACGAACGGCGAGACGCCGATGGATACCGGGTCGATGCCTAACAACAGGTGCTGCATAGTCGTGTTGCCGGCGCAGGCAATCGCGTAAACGCTATCGATACGCGCGTCCGCATGTTCGGCGAGGTCCTGAAGCATCTCGTTTATGGAGTCGACGATATCGTGGCGCAAGCGCTCGCGCTTGTCCGGCGTGCTCGCGTAGGAAATGCGCGCAAGGACGTCATCGCCGAATTTGGTTTGTGGGTTCAGGCGCGCGGCGCGCGCCAGTTCGCGGCCATCCGCAAGATCGATGAGCGACGCAGCGAGGGTCGTCGTGCCGATATCAAAGGCCGCTGCGACGCACGCCGGCGCGTCGCCGGGCGGAGAAAACGCGAGGAGTCTGCGGTCCGCCAGAACTGCCGTGCCGCGGAAGTCCTGCTCGCGAAGCAACGCGGGCAGCGCCCGCATCATGCCGAGGTCCAGTTCGAGCGGGCCCAATTCGCGTTCGAGCCGCTCGAGGTCGCTCGCGTCGTCTGACAATGACGGCATTTCGAGCACCACGGACCGCACGCGGACCGGCGCATCGGAAACGTCGAATGCGCCCGAGTGCGCGTCTGCAAGGATTTTGTAGGTGGACGCCAACAACGACGTTGTCGGCACTTCGACGATCAGGGGCGCGAACACGCGCATCTGGCACGCGAGATGAAATCCCCGCTGCAATTCCTCGTGGTTGAGCAGGGACCGTTCGGTGTTGGTCCATAAGGTCGCGCCGCCGGTGACCTGCACCTTGCACTTGCCGCAGTTGCCCTGTCCCCCGCAGGGCATATCGAGCGAAATGCCGGCGAGCGCCGCCGCGTCGCTCAGCGAAGTGCCCCGCGCGACGGACACCGTCGCGCCGGAAGGCAGAAAACGCACTCTCAGCAGGTCGTTGCCCACGCTCGGTTCCCTATCGGGGGGATTCTCTTCGTGCCGATCGAACGGTTGCCGCGATCTCGCGAATGTGGCCGGGCGTCGTGCCGCAGCAACCGCCGATGATGGACGCACCGGCGCGCACGAGCGCGGGGACATACGCCGCCATCGATTCCGGCGTCTCGGGATACTGCGCGGCGTCGTCGACAAAAGCGGGGATGCCCGCGTTGGGATGGACGACGATGGGCGTGTCCGGCGCCGCCGCGTGCAACGCTTCCACAATCCCAACCATCGTAGAAGGCCCTTGACTGCAGTTCGAGCCGATGATGTCCGCGCCGGCGTCCACGATCGCCGCCGCCATTTCCGCCGGCGACACTCCCATCATTGTGCGATGCACGCCGTCAACGACGCGATCGAAGGTGAAGGTGCAAATCACCTCGAGGTCCGTATTTTCTTTCGCCGCCTTCACGGCGAGGACCGCTTCGTCGATTGCGGACATGGTCTCGATGCAGCATGCGTTTGCGCCGCCCTCGGCCAAGGCCTCCGCCTGTGCGCGAAAAGCGTCGTAAAGCTCCCGTTCCGTGACATCGCCCATCAGCAGAAACTTGCCGGTCGGGCCCATCGAGCCGATGACAAAATGGTCGTTGCCGGCGGCCTCGCGGGAAATTGATGCGGCCGCCCTATTGAATTCGCGGACGCGAGCGCCTTGTCCATAGTCCCCCAACTTGAACGACGTGCCGCCGAAACTGTTCGTCGTGATAAGTTCGGAACCGGCGGCGATGTATTGCGCCCCGACGTTGCGCACGGCATCCGGGTTCTCGACATTCCAGAGTTCGGAACATACGTTCGGCGGCAGACCCGCGGCCATGAGCATCGTGCCCCATGCGCCGTCGGATACGAGGAGCTTCTTTTCGCGCAACGCATCTCGAATAGTCTGCATTGTGGTACTCCTTATACCGCCGTGGTGACCGGTTGCGCCGGGTAGACGGCCTCTTCGTGCCATATTCTCCAAATGAGTTCGTACCGCTCCAACGGCAGGCCGGTGTAAATGCAGTTGCTGGTCGAGAATACGTAGCCGCCCCCCGGCATGCCGTGCCGAATGGAGTAGTGTGCGGACTCGATGACCTGTTCATCGGTGCCGGAATTCAGCAATCCGCAGTTCACGTTCCCGATCAAGCACACTTCGCCGCCGTAACGCCGCTTCACTTCCGCGATGTCGACGCCACCCTGCGGATCGAGGGAGTGCAGCGCGTGCGGTCGGGCTGCGACGAGTTGATCGATGATCGGCATGATGTTGCCGTCGGTATGCTTGATTACGTAATAGCCGAGGTCGCGCATTCCGCTGCACAACTTCGCGAGATACGGCGCGACGACTTCGCCGAATAGGTCCGGGCTCAGGAACGGGTTGTCGTTGTAGCAGTAGTCGGCACAGAGCGCGAACCCGTCGAGTCCGCCGCGTTTCGCCAATCGCTCCGCCTTCTCGAGCATGCGGTTCACCTTTTCGTCGGCTTTGTGCTTGGCTTCGTCCAAGTTTTCGTAGAGCCACGACACCCACGAGACCATCTTGTCGCCCGGCGGAATCTCGTAGGTGGCGTCGCCGTGCAGCATCAGGAAGTAGGCGTCACCCGACATGTCGCGAACGAGATCGATCATGCGAATGTCTTCGTCTTCCGTGCTTGGGTTCGTGTGCAGGAAAATTGCATTGTGTTCGTAGCGTTCTGCGGTCTTGATGAAGAGATCGGCCATGTCGGCGCGGTGCAACGCGCGTTCGCGGTCCGTCATTTGCAGCCACTGCGCGTAGTTGCGATGCAGCGGGTGCACGCGGCCAAACGCTTCCATGGTGAGGAAGAACACCAACTCAAAATGCGGTACGCGCCCGCTTGGAGGACGCCGCTCCAAAGCGGCAATGAATGACTCGCGTGGCGTCATACGCGGACACCCCGCGTACGGCGATTGATACGAGAACATGACGAGAAGCGGATGCGAGCGAATCGCATAGCTTTTCCCCCAGAATGCGGGCCGTTCCCCAACGGCCAGTGCTATTCTAGCTATTGATCCAAATTTCCGGCAAGTTTTCGCGCCGCAGCGGGCGCTTCCTGTAGACTTGTGGCGTCCGCGCCGGGGGGATGCGGGCGACGTAATAGACTGCGACAACGACGGGGGACCCGAGTCGTGGTATCCAATCCTTTTCTGGGCGTCATGCTCCACGCCATCGGCGGGCTCGCCGCGGGCAGCTTCTACATTCCATATAAGGGGGTGCGCGGCTGGGCGTGGGAAAGCTACTGGTTGGTGGGCGGAGTCTTGAGCTGGATAGTTGCTCCGTGGATCGTGGCGCTGCTCACCGCGCCGGACGTGCTGGGAATACTCGCCGATGCGCCGCGTGAGAGCCTCTTCTGGAGCTACGCGTTCGGAGTGTTGTGGGGCGTAGGCGGCCTGACCTTCGGTCTTTCGATGCGTTACCTCGGCATTTCGCTGGGGTACGCAATTGCGCTCGGGTTCTGCGCCGCCTTGGGTACGCTGATTCCACCAATGTTCACCGGCGAACTTGCCGGCATGATGGCGGCGGCGTCCGGCCGTGTGGTGCTCGCGGGCGTCGTCGTGTGTCTCGCGGGGATCGCGGTGTGCGGTCACGCGGGCATCCAGAAGGAGCGGGAGCTTCCGGAAAGCGGCAAGACGGCGGTCATCGCGGAGTTCAACTTCTGGCGCGGCGTTTGGGTCGCGGTGTTCGCGGGGGTGATGAGCGCGTGCATGTCCTTCGCCATCAATGCCGGTAAACCGATCGCGGCGCTCGCCGTTGAACGCGGCGCGGCACATCTGTGGCAAAACGCGCCCGTTTTCATCGTCATTCTCGCCGGTGGATTTACGACCAACTGTATATGGTGCGTTTACTTGAACGTGCGGAACAGGACGGGTGGAGACTACCTGCGCCGCGACACACCGCTCTTGGCAAATTACCTGTTCAGCGCACTCGCGGGCGTGACGTGGTACTTGCAGTTCATGTTCTACGGCATGGGCACGACACAGATGGGCCGCTACGATTTCGCGAGTTGGACGCTGCACATGGCGTTCATCATCGTGTTCAGCAACATCTGGGCGCTTGGATTGCGCGAGTGGAAAGGGTGCAGCAAACGCACCACGGCGTGGATTCTCGCGGGCCTCTTGGTGCTGATCCTCTCGACCGTGGTAATCGGGTATGGGAACAAGTTGGCGGGTAGCGGGTGAGGGCCGGTGGCGGGTGGAAAGTATGGGACCGATGAGACCAATGAGACCAATGAGTAGGAAAACTGTACTTCGGCTGATCGCGCTATTGGCGGTGGTTGGAAGCAGTCTTGTGGCGTCCGCGGCGATTACGGTTGGCGACTTGAAGTGCGAGTATCGGCGCGAACCATTGGGGATCGACACGGTAAGACCACGATTGAGCTGGAAACTCCAATCCAAACGCAGGGGCGCCGCACAAACCGCGCATCACGTGATCGTAGCGAGCGACGCGAAACTTCTCGACGAAGGCACGGGCGATCTGTGGGACTCCGGGAAACGCGATTCGGATCGATCCGTGCTCGTGCCATACGAGGGTAAACCGCTCACATCGCGCCAGCAGTACTGGTGGAAGGTCCGCGTCTGGGACGAGTTGGGGGAGGCGTCCGAATGGAGCGCGCCGCAGCGGTGGAGCATGGGGATTCTGCGTTCGGAGGAGTGGACCGCGCAATGGATTGGCGACGATTCCAGCCCCGTACGGAAGGGGCTTAACGGCGCGCATTGGCTTTGGTACCCGGAGGGAAATCCGGCGGAGGGGGCTCCGCTTGGCGCGCGATACTTCCGGTTCGCGTTGGACGTGCCCACAGACAAGCACATCGATTCCGCGCGGACGCTGATTGCCGCCGACAATTCGGCGTCGGTCTTCGTGAACGGCACTCCAGCCGGTATTAATCCGGACTATCACATCGCCGGGGAATTTGACATTGGAGAACTGCTGAAGCCGGGACGAAATGTTGTTGCGGTGAAAGCGGAGAACGGCGGCGAATCGGACAATCCGGCGGGTCTCATTGGCGTCGTCGAGGTGACGTTTTCGGACGGTTCTATGCTTAGAAGCGCGACCGATGCGTCGTGGCGCGTGGCCAAGGAAGATGCGGCGAATTGGACCGCGCCGGAGTTCGACGATTCCGCGTGGGCGCCGGCGATGGAGCTTGGACCGCACGGCATTAAACCGTGGGGCGATGTCAGCATTCCGGAGGATCGACGTCTGGCCGCGCGCATGCTGCGGCGGACTGTGGAGCTGAATAAACCCGTGCGGTCGGCGCTGGTGTACATGGCCGGGCTTGGGCTGTCGGAGCTGTACGTGAATGGAAGGCGCATCGGGGACCATGTGCTGTCGCCCGCGCTGAGCGACTACACGAAGCGCGTGTATTACGTCACATACGACGTGACGCCGGAATTGCGCCCGGGTGCGAACGCGATCGGCGTGCAACTGGGCAACGGGAGGTATTACGCGCCGCGCGGCAGTTCGTTCGTGGGCATGTTGAGTTACGGTTACCCGAAATTGCTGCTGCAACTGCATGTCGAGTTCGAGGACGGCACGTCGCAGGTCGTCGTGAGCGACGCGCAGTGGAAACTGAGCACCGATAGTCCCATCCGTACGAACAACGAATTCGACGGCGAAGAATACGACGCGCGGATGGAGACTCCGGGATGGTCCGAACCGGCGTTCGATGATTCGACGTGGCGGCCCGCGACGGTAGTTCCGGCGCCGGAAGGTGTGCTCGCGTCGCAGTCGATCGAACCGATTCGGGTTGTCGAAACGGTTACGCCGAAATCCGTCCGCCGCGTAAAGCCGGGGGTCTACCTCGTGGACATGGGGCAGAACATGGTCGGGTGGTGTCGCGTGCGGTTGAACGGGCCCGCGGGAACGAAGGTGCGGATGCGCCACGCGGAAACGTTGAAAGACGATGGCAGTCTTTACGTGGCCAATCTTCGCAGCGCGAAGGCCGAGTACGTGCATACGCTCAAGGGAAGCGGTGACGAATTTTGCGAACCGCACTTCACCTATTTCGGGTTCCGTTACGTCGAAATGCGCGGCGTTCCGGGTGAGCTGTCCCCGGATATGATCGAGGGAAAAGTTGTTCACGATGACGTCGAGCCGGCGGGGACGTTCGCGTGCTCGAACGAGACGATCAACGCAATATATCGCAACGCGGTGTGGGGTATTCGCGGGAATTATCGGAGCGTGCCGACCGATTGTCCGCAGCGCGACGAACGGCAGGGATGGCTCGGCGATCGGTCGGAAGAATCGCGCGGAGAGATGTACTTGTATGACCTCGCATTGTTCTACGAGAAGTGGGTACAGGACATGGAAGACGCGCAAAAGGACACCGGCTCCGTACCGGACGTTGCGCCGCCGTACTATCCGTTTTATACCGACAACGTGACGTGGCCGAGCAGCTTCATCATCATTCCAGGGACGCTTTACGAGAAGTACGGCGATATGCGTGTGATCGAGAAGCATTATCCCGCGATGAAGCGTTGGGTAGATTACATGTGCCAATTCATCAAGGATGACTTGATGCCGCGCGACCAATACGGCGACTGGTGCGTCCCGCCGGAATCGCAGGATCTCATCCACAGCAAAGATCCGAAGCGGAAAACATCAGGCGATCTCATTGGCTCCGCCTACTTCTACCACGACCTGACGTTGATGGCGCGGTACGCGTCACTGCTTGGAAAGGCCGGCGATGCCGAACGGTTCTCAGGACTTGCCGGGAAAATGAAATCCGCGTTTAACCGGACCTATCTGAACGAACAGTCCGGCACGTATGACAACGGCACGCAGACATCGTGTGTGCTGCCGCTGGCGTTCGGCATCGTGCCGGAAGCGCGACGCGCGGCGGTGTTCGATCATCTCACAAAGAAGATCGCGGTCGAGAACAACGGGCACATCGGCACAGGGTTGATCGGCGGGCAGTGGCTGATGCGGACGCTTGCGAGCAACGGGCGCAGCGATATCGGTTACACGCTCGCGACGCAGCGCGATTACCCGAGTTGGGGCTACATGATCGACCACGGCGCGACCACGATCTGGGAGTTGTGGAACGGGAACACGGCCGATCCCGCGATGAATTCGCACAATCACGTGATGCTGCTGGGCGATTTGCTTGTGTGGTTCTACGAGTATCTCGCAGGCATTCGGCCGGATCCCGAAGCGCCGGGATTCAAGCACTTCATCCTAAGGCCGGAACCGGTGGACGGATTAGACTTCGCTCGCGCGACGTATCGCAGTCCGTATGGCGTCATCGAAAGCGAATGGAAACACGACGGGGACGAATTCACGTGGAGCTTGAGTGTGCCGCCGAATTCGACGTCGGACGTGTACGTACCCACCTCGGACGCGGGCAGCGTTTCCGAGACGGACGGCGCGGAGAACGATGCACAGCGACTGGAACCGCTCAGGAAAGAGGCGGATCGGGTCGTTTATCGCGTGGGATCGGGGACATACAGATTCTCTTCGGTGAAGTCCTAGCAAAAGCACCGGCTACCACAAGGATTTTCGAGACGTTCGATTACGATTACGAGCACGATTACGATTACGAGCATGATAAAAGCGAATATGGTTTGGGTGTGTCTCATGTCATAGGCATGCGGTCTCGAATGGCCATCCGAGGAGCGTTGCCACCTTTTTGAATTGCGATGCGTTGTGGCCGACGGACATCGCGAAATGGTGCGTCGGGCCCATGGGGAACCACGCGTCCATCAGTTCCACGGGACTTACAGCAAATCGCACGGGCGTCATCGTGTTGCCGATGCGGAGGATTTCGCCGTCGGTTGCGATGCCCTGGTTCACGATCATTTTGAGCTTTCCGTCGAGCGTTTGAGTGATGCCGAGCGTAGTTACGGGGCCTCGTTTCACTTTTGCCTCGACGGACACGCCCGAGCCCCATTTGCCATGGTAGAGGCCCATGCCGCGGAGAATCGGTTTGGAATCGGCGATGGCGATATGGAAGGGTCCGTCATGGCCCATGAGGATTGTTTGGTCGACGAAATCCGTCGCGACGAGTTCGCTGTAGCTTCCACCGACACCGAGCAAGTCGCATATCTTCATCGCGACGGCCGTTTTCATGTCGCCCTCGCCGGAGCACGGCACACCGCGCGCAGTGAGCAGCGAGTGGCCGAGGATGAACGCTTCCTGTAACCGCTCGTACTCGTTGCCCGGCGCGCCGCGGTAGTAGTAGGTCAGTGCATCGAGGCTGAATTCCCGCACCAACTTTTCCTGCGCGGCGGCGACGGTGCACGACCAATCGAGTTGTTCCGGCGTTGGTTTCTTCGCGAGCGGATCGCTGGGCGAGTCCTCGCTGATGATGAAGAATTCCGCGACCTCGCGTTGTTTGGCGCGTTTTTCGTCGTCCGTGACGGAGGAAACGAGCCGCGCAAGATCGCACATCTCGACGATTTCGACATGCATGCCGGTTTGCGCCTGGATCATCGTGAAATCGCTGTACATATCGAGCATGCCGGGATAGGTATGGCCGAGGAAACCCATGCGGCCCTCGCGCAGCGATCGCACGACGCCAGCGGCGCGGACCCATTCCTCGATCTCGCGCCACGCATTGACAGCTTCAGGGCGATCGGAGGTTGTCTCGTTCGCGACGGAGATCGCGGGCGTTTCGTCTAGGCCGAGCAGTCCGTTGACGATGTGGAACGGGATTCCCGATCGCGTTAAGGCGTTCGCCAGCTCCGGGACGCAGCATGCGCAGCAGTGCGCGAGCCATTCGCCGGTCGTGGTTTTCGCGTAGTTCATGCGTTCGGCGGGTTGGAGGTTTAGGACGATCGCGGGTCCGTTGCAGCGTTGAAACACGGGGAGTACGAACGCGCTCATCGCGTATGTCGCGGCGTGGCAGAGGACCAGATCGGCGTTGCGACTGTTGAAGAACTCGCCCGCCGCGCGTCCCTTCTCCGGCGAGTCAACCATGCCGAAGTTGTGCACTTCCGCCCAGTGCGCGACTTGTCGTTCAATGAACTGGCCATAGCCGACGAGGCGATCGTGCAGGCCCGCGAATTGGTTCCAGTAGTGCGGATGACCAATGGAGAAAAGACCGACGCGCGCGCGGCGGGCTGGATTATTTGTCGTTTGCAGCATTGCTCCATCCTCCATTCAAGTCTTTGTCTTTAAATGCGGAAGTAATCCTGCCTCACCGTCGTGCTCGTACTCGTAATCGTGCATTCGATCCGTCGACATTCCATAAGGCTAAGACCAAAGCAGAGCTTTTCAAGAGCGCGTTCCCAAATGGAAATTTGGGAACGAGGAAAAACGAGGCACGAGTACGATGACGACGCACGAGCACGAGCACGAAAGCGTCATGTGCTTCCTGGTGACGCGATTAGGTTCGTCACGAACGCGAAGGCCTTTTTCGCTTCTTCCAGCAGTTCAGCCTGCGTGCCGGGTTTCAGGCATTCGACTATCAGCGGGCCGGAGGTGAATCCGCCGCGTTTGAGCCGCGCGAGGACCTTCGGGAAATCGACCATGCCCGTGCCGGGGGTCACGTCGACTGTCTTGGGTTCGCGGTAGTCCTTCACGCTCATGCCCACGACAAGCCCATCCACCGTCGCGGCGTCGTCTACAGGATTCAGCTTTCCATCGGAATAGAAGAAAATATTTCCCGGGTCGTACCAGAGTCGAAAGTTCTTTTGGTTCACTTTTTCGATGAGCGCGCGGCATTGCGGGCCGGTCGCGTTTGTGCCGCCGTGCGGTTTCACGCTGATCCCGATGCCCTTTTCCGCGGCGTAGGCGCAGGATTCGCCAATGGCCTTGTAATAGACTTCGCCCAGTTCCGGCGTGCCCACGCCGCCCATCATCAGGTTCGCCACGCCCGCTGTGGCGCAATTGTCGATCAGCTTGCGCATCCCCGCGATGCCGGCTTCGATGGAATCGAGCGGAATGTCGCCACCGTACGCGGAAGGCAACCCGAGCCCGTGTTCCTTGCACTCCTCGCCGATTGCGGCGGCTTCCTCGGGCGTCGTGTTTACGGTGATACCGAACTTGTTCGGCGATTTCGTGGTCAGGAGGCCGGTGTACTTGAAGCCGGCCTCGGCGATGGCGTCCAGCGCGACGGTGTGTTCAAACTGGTTCCACGGGCGAAGGTAGCAACCGATCTGCCACGTGGCGGCGAGCTGTTCGGCGGCAAAGGACGCGGACGACGCCGCTAGCGCGACGGAGCCGCTTGCCCGGATGAGAAATTCTTTGCGTGAAATGGAAGATACCATGGCCTACCCCTTCCGAATTTCGCGGGCCTTGGCATCGTACGCCATGCGATGCCCCGTATCGTAAGCGCGCATCGCCATGATCACCGCGACGGCGTGCTGGTATCCCGCGTCGATAGATGCATGCGGCGTCTCGCGCGAGCGGATGCACTGCAACCAGTTTAGCATGTGGTCCGGGCGCTCGACGTGATCGATCATTTTTGGTTCGGGCACGCACGCCTTGTTTGGTCCCGCGCCTTCGCCCGAAAGGATCGGCTTGTCCCAATTCACGAGATCGATCATGCCGTTCTCGCCGAAGATGGCGAACGAATCGCCCGCGGCGTTGCCGAAATTGGTCGTGTAACTGACCATGAACCCCTCGGGGTAAATCCACGTCGCCTGCACGTGATCGGGACAGGTGAACTTGTACTCGTCGATCCACGTGAAGATGCCGCCCTGGCACACGCTGCTCTCGGGGAACTGGGCGCCGGTGATGTAATGCACCAGATCGATGAAGTGAGAACCGAGTCCGGGCACCGGCCCGTCGGAGTAGTCGCGGTAACCGTACCATCCGGAATAGCGGCGCGGATCGAATTCGCGCTTCGGCGCGTGCAGGAGGAATTCGTCCCAGTCGACGTCTTCGCGCCGCACGTCCTTCACGTAGCCGTACCAATATGGCCGCCACTCGTTGCGGTGTTGTTCGATGCGGCCGACCTTGCCGAGAATACCGGTTTTGTACACCACGCGCGCGCCCGTCATGCTCGCCATGCTGCGTAGTTGTGTGCCGACTTGGACGACGACCTTGTTCTTTTTCACGGCGTCGCAGGCTTTCTTGACGCTGTCGAGGTCCTTGCCGAGCGGTTTTTCGATGTAGACATCCTTATTTGCATCGGCCGCGGCTTTCAGGTGCGTGGCGTGCTGATGGTCGCAGGAAGCGATGGTGACGGCGTCGATATCGTCGAGCTCAAGCAGATCACGGTACGAGACCAATTGCCTGGCGTCGATGTTATACCACTCTTTGCAGCGCGCGGCGGCCTCTTCACGACGCGGCCGCCACGGGTCGCATACCGCGGAAATGACCACGTTTTGCGCCTGCGCGTGCGTGTTGATGCCGCGCATGTGCGCTTCGATACCGCGGTTGCCGCAACCGATGATTCCGATGTTGATGCGGTCGTTGGCGCCAATGACGCGCGCGTAACTCGATGCGGACATCGAGATCGCCGTCGCGCCCGCGGCCGTTTTTAGGAAGGCGCGCCTGTTCGTAACGAACGACATGGTGTGTTTCCCCCTGTGACGCCGCGCTCCCCCGAGTCGCGGCGCGTGAAGTCGTTTTGTGAGAAGCTTAGATCTTTGCTTTCGTCCACGCCTGATAGATGGCAACCTTCGCCGGATCGGCGGAGGACTCGTAGGCGTTCAACGTTTGTTCCAGCCCCTGGCAAAGCTTCAGCGCCGTATCGACATAGAGCTTGTCAGCGGCGGATTTCGTGGGTTCCGGCAGCGCCGCCAGCTTGCCTGCGTCGTTCAAGCGTTTGCGCGCAACGATCGCGTTGATAGCTTCTACGGCCAAGCCCGCGTGCGACGCTTCGTAGCTGTTACGTGAATCGCTGGCATCAAGGGTTGAAGCGAATTTCGCGATACGGGCCGCAAGCGCTTCGGCGTTGTTCCCTGCGGAGACCGCGAACAACTGCGATGCTTCCGTATCCAGATCCTGCTGATGGCGAGCGGACAGCTCTGGCGCGGACCCAACTTGGTCAGTCGCGCTACCTCCGAGACCGATCGCTACAACGGCGGAGTCGGGCAGCGCGCCGTATTCCAATCGAACGGATCGTTCGTCAAACGTGGAACACGGGTTCCCATTGATTGTCACGGATGTCACGGGGCCCTGTCCCACGGTGCGCAACGCTATCCGTTTCGTGCCGAACCGGACGGGGAATTTTTGATCGAGCCGCGTAATGCCGGTGGGAATGTGCGGGATGATTGTCAGCGTGTCCGCCGTGTAGAGGTATTCGAACAGTCCGCGCACGATCGCCGCCATCGGCCCGAACGAGTCGTAACACAAATTGTACGCTTCCTTCGGCTGGTACACGGCGTTGCCGAAATCGACGAGGGGATTGTCGAGCCGGAACTCACGCGCGAAGCGCATCATGTGATTTACCGCCCGGCGCGCGTCTTCATATTTGCCGAGGCGGAAGTACGCGAGGTCCATGCGGGCTTCACAGGTGGACCAGTGGCCGCCGTTGACCCAGGTCCCGTGTTGCCAGAGCCACGACGTGGGCTCCTCGTACATGTCGTCGAGGCCGGGTTCGTTTGCGATGATGATGTCGTGGCGGCGCAAAAGCGGGATCGACGCGATCTTATCGTAAATCTTGTTCGCCTGAGCGTCGTCCACGATGCGGAATGCAATTGCGTCGTGGTTAGGCGAGGATTCGAAATAGCCGTGCTTTTCCGCTCCGAATACGCCGTGGCGCGTTCCGTCGGGATCGAGCGATTTGATGAAGTAGCCTTCGTCTGTCGTGACGTGTTTCAGGCCGAGGCGCGCGCGGTCGCGACGGTCGGTGTATAGGGCGACTTTCTCCGTCGCATTTGCAAGCTTTTTGAGTTCGATAAGACGATCTAGCGCTGCGATATAGGTGATCGATAGTCCGGTCAGATACGCCTTGTCGTACGTTCCATCCGGACGCTTCCAGCCGGCGAAGCTCGGCGCGAGAAGGTTTCCCGCCGGTCCGGCAAGGAAGAGATTGTTGGTCGGGTCACGTCGCGTTTCGATGAAGTTCGCGCTGCGCTCGAGCATCGGCAGGTAATGCGCAATTTCCTTCGCGTCGCGGCTGATCAACAGCAATTCTGCTTGCAGCACAACGCCGGCGGCCGTGAATTCCATGCCCCAATCGTGGATGTCTGTGCGGCCGTCGCCTTGTTTGTAAACGATCCAACCCGGCGACGCCGCGTCGCATAGACATCCGTCGGGCGCGACCCAATCCTTGTATCCCACGCGCTTGCCGTCGCCCATCTGGTCGAACCAGAGGTCTTGCGAGTTCTGCAGGAACGTCGTGAACGGCTCTTCGAGGAAGGGTAGCGCGCAATACGTCGTGCCGTAGCTGTTTTGTATCCACCACGCGCCCCAGGTGGGCCCTTCGACGAGACCGTTCCAGGTGGGCATATAGAGCATCGACAGGTTCTGAAACTCCGGATCGCACGCGAACATCCGGCGCGAGATATCCAGCAGTTGCAGGTACTCAATATCGCCATCGCCGGAATAGTACCGGCCCGTGAATTGGGGATTTCCTTCGGCGGCGAATGCCGCGAAGGCCGTTAACAGCAGAGATGATATGGCGCTACATGCGCGCCAGTTTCCACGGGCCGCGCATTTCGCGCTCCAACCGATGATTGGCTTCCGCATCGTCAATGAACCGCTCCTTCTTTGTGTCCCAGCGCACTTCCCGATCAAGACGAATGGCGACATCGCAGACCTGGCATAGCAGGTCGCCGTGGACCGCCGATTCGATCGGGGATATGGGGTCCTTGCGCGATTTTACAGAGTCTATGAAATTGCGCATGTGGTGATCGCTTTTGATCAGGTGCACTTCGTTAGGTTGTATCACGGAGTCGACAAGATTTTCGGGAAACGTGCGAATGACGTTTCGATTCACGTGCACCCAGCCTTCCGTACCTTCGAATGCCGTGCCGTGTCCGCTGATTTGGCCGTAGCGCTCCTTCCATTCGGCGGGCGCCGGCTCTGAGCGGTAACGTATGTCGATTCCGCTTTCGTAGGCACATGTAATGTCCCAGGACGTGGCGGTGTCGCAGAGGCCTTCGGCCGGGAACGTTCCTTTGCCGCTGATGCGCACGGGAGATTGCGCGAGTTTTCCGGCGCCCCACAGCGCGATATCGATAGGATGGATTCCCCAACCGGCGATAAAGCCGATTGCGTAATCGGAAATAAACCACCACCACTTGTTCGTCTCGCGTTCCGTCGTGTAGGGAACGTCGGGCGCGGGGCCCAGCCAGCGGTCGTAGTCAAGCGTCGGCGGCACGGGCGCCTGCTCGGTGGGTCCGCCGGACACGCTTGCGGGCGACCAGACGTTGATCGACTTTAGTGTGCCGATGCGCCCGTTCAGCACCAGTTCGCACGCGCGGCGGAAGCGATCGTCCGATCGTTGTTGCGTGCCAAATTGAAAAATGCGTTTGTGGCGGCGAACCGCTTTGCGGAGCGTCTGATCCTGTTCGAGACTGACGCCCAGCGGTTTCTCGACGTACACATCTTTTCCCGCGCGTACCGCGGCCACGGCGTGCAGCACGTGCCAGTGATCGCACGATGCGACGATGCACGCGTCGATGTCGTCGCGTCCGGTGACGGCCTCGAATTCGTTGTAGGCGTCGCAGGCGCTGTTCCCGTAATACTTGTCGATGGCCGCTTTGGCCGCTTCGCGCCGGTCACGTTTGACGTCGGCGACGGCACGAACCTGCACGTCCGGCTGCCGCAGCGCGGACCCCATCAGGTAGGCGCCGCGATCGCCCACGCCGATACACCCGATGACGACGCGTTCGCTTGGGGCCGCGCGCCCGCCCCGCCCAATGGCGGACGCCGGAATAATGGTTGGGAATCCCGCCGCGATCGATCCGGCTACAACGCCGGCCTTCAGGAACCCCCGTCGAGACAGAGTGGTATTCGCCCCCATAATGAAGCCCCCCGACTTCGTGTGCCTATTATACACCTACACCCGCGCGAGAACACATAAACGCGCTACGCTATTGACGGGCGGGGAGCGGACTGGTAGCGTAGCAACGCTGCAAGTCATTGGTGCATGGGCGGCAGTCCGTCCCGCCGCTGGAAGTCGGGTCAATCGCCGGGTTTGGTGCGCACGTTCGGGCAGGAAGAACTCAAACCACAGGAGGGGTGCATAACCGATGAATAACACTACCCGGCATCTATCGGCGGCGGTGCTTCTGGGCGCCTTGGCATTTTTCCCCGGGCCAGCCAACGGCTCCAGTCATAGCGACGCTCCATTGGTTTCACAGGACCCCGACGCCAACATCACCGATGTCTACGCTTTCGTCGGTACCAAATATGACGACGCTGGCGTAAAGGTGCTTAACGTCATTGTGCATGTCCACCCGTATTGTGAACCTGGCGCAGGAGCAATTTACGACCGTTTCGCCGATGACGCGCTGTACAGTATTCACATCGCCAACCCCGTGACCGGCGAGGGGGTGCGCCGCTACGATTTCAAATTCTCCAACAGCAATCCCGACGGTGGAGCGCGGTTGAAGAACAAAGACACCATTCTTTCGTACGGCCTCGGGACCGAGTTCGGGCCAATACTTGACGTCAACGATGCGCGGCACAATTTCACGCAGACGTACTCCGTCACACGCGTGAACAGCAACGGCAACGAGACGATTCTGGGCAGTGATCTCCTGACGCCGCCGCCCAATGTTGGGCTGCGCACGACGCCGTTCTACAACGACTCGCAGACTGGCCGCGCGATTTCCGGCGCAGTCGATTTTGGGTCGTTGGACAAATACACACAGCAGACGCTTTACGCCCTGCCATCTGGGGTCGCAGTGTTCGCCGGCCAGCGCGAGGACGGGTTTTACAGCGATATCCCCGGGTTTTTCGATCTCCTGGATTCGCGCATCATTGACAACAACGGTAACCTGGCCGATGGTCTTGGACAAGATGGCGGCGGCGTGGACGGAATGAAGGGCTATAACGTGCTCGCGTTCGCGATTCAGATTCCGGTTGATTCGCTCCCTTCATTCGAATACACCGCACCGTTCGCGGATTTGGCGAACGCGCTACCGGCAAACGGCACGGCGAACGGCGTCGGCGTGTACGCCACGGTCGGCCGCCCGCGCAAAACCATTCGCCGCGTGGACGGCGATCCGAAAACATCGGGGCCGTACATTCAGGTCAATCGCATGGGCAACCCGCTGTTCAATGAGCTGTTCATCGCGCTCCGGAACAAGGACAAATACAGCCGCACGCAACCTGTGACGGATGCGAACAAGTTCATCGATTACGCGCTCAGCCCCGAGATTGCATCGCTCTTCAACACCGTGTTCGGTACGAGTCTCGTCACCTCCGGCCGCACCGATCTCGCGGACGTGTTCATACCCGACGTGCTGCGTGTCGATACAACTACTGCAGCGGTGCCTCTTCCGGGACAGATCGGCTTCAACCGCCTGGGATTCTTCGGTGGCGATACGATCCTGGACAGCGGCGCACAAACGAAATCCAGCGGCTGGCCCAATGGACGCCGTCCGGGGGACGACGTCGTGGATATCGCGCTGTCTCTCGTGGCGAGTGGTCCGGTTTACTCGGTAGTCACAATCATGGGTGACAACGTCGCCGCGAATGACCAAGTCTTCAACCAGATTTTCCCCTATTCCGGGACGCCGCATGCCGGACCAAGTCATTCCAAGGATTCCGGCATCAACGATGACTAGCAGTTTACCGGACACGTTCCGGTTCCAACGCGGGGGGCAGTGCGGCGCCCGTCCCGTGCCGGTGCGCCCACTCGAGTCAAACGCCCCCCCAAAAAGACACGCGCATTGACGCCCCTCCTCGCGTTTGCGAATTGGTGCGATAAAAAGGTACAATTTCATATATATTCGGCTATTCGCTGGCGTATCGGGACAGAAGCCAGGGGGAACGGGTAGCCGGGGGGAAGGCTAAAGCGGTGTGCCGCTTGGCCTTAAATGCCGAAGTGGAATTTTTGTTCGTTTTGGCGATGGTCGTGCTGGCCGCCGCGATGGTGGCCGGAGGGCTGGTCGTTTCCCGTCTGGTCGCGCCGCGACGTCCCGGCGGGCTCAAGGACATCCCCTACGAATGCGGCGAGCAACCCATCGGCCAGGCCTGGATTCAGTTCAACGTCGGCTACTACCTTTTCGGCCTGCTCTTTCTTGTATTCGACGTTGAAGCGGCGCTGATGTATCCATGGGCGGTCGTGTTCCGCGCCGTCGGGCTGCCCGGACTCATCGAGATGGCCATCTTCATGTTCGTCCTCATCCTCGGCCTCGTGTACGCGTGGCGGAAAGGGGTCCTGGAATGGGTGTAGCGCTCGAGAAATTGCCGGGCATAGTCGAGCGTTTTCCCGGCGGCTCGGTCGCGATCACGCGGCTGGACCAGGCGATCAATCTGGCGCGATCGAACAGCCTGTGGCCGCTCATGTTTGGCACGAAGTGCTGCGCGATCGAAATGCTGATGGCCACGGGCGCGTCGCACCACGACCTTTCGCGCTTCGGCGCGGAGGTGGCGCGCGCCTCCGTGCGGCAGGCCGACCTGATGGTCATTGCGGGGGCGATCGTGAAGAAGATGGCGCCGCGCATGCGCCTGCTCTACGAACAAATGGCCGAACCGAGATACGTGATCGCAACGGGATCGTGCGCCATTTCAGGCGGGCCGTTCATGTACAACTCCTACACCGTCGTCCGCGGCGCCGACGAAGTCATCCCGGTCGACGTATATGTGCCGGGATGTCCACCGCGGCCCGAGGCCTTCTTTTGGGGGCTGCTGACGCTCCAACGCATGATTCGCGAAGGCGAGACGATTCGAGAACCGGGGATTCGCCGAAAGCCGGTCATGGCTGCATTGCCGGAAGACGTGACGATCCACGAGATTCGCAAGGAAATCCGCGGCACGTTGATCGACGAAAACGTGATCGACGTCGAAAAATCCGCGAACGAGAAACCCTGGGCCCAAAAGGTGAGAGAATGGATTCGGAAAGCCTCCTCACGCTGATTGGGTCGCTTCATCCCACCGTGCAACACAGGCCGCATGCGGATCGCGCCGCCATTGCGGTTGCCGTGGAAGACTTGCTCGGCGTCATGAAATCCCTGCGCAACCACCCCGAACTGCAATTCGATTTGCTCCTGACCCACACGGCCGTAGACGTGCCTCACGAAAACCGATTCGAGTTGGTGTACGTCCTATACTCTTCGGTCCACGGGCACTCGATGTTTGTAACGGCAAACGTCAAGCGATCGGAACCGATCGCGCCGTCCGTATGCGGCATCTGGCCGATCGCGGAATGGCAGGAACGCGAGGCCTACGATCTTCTCGGCGTGCTCTACGACAACCATCCCGACCTGCGCCGCGTGTTTCTCGAAGACGACTGGCCGGGGTTTCCGTTGCGCAAAGATTATCAGGACGAGTACATGCTGGAGCTGCCGAAGTGAGCGTGCAGGTCCGAACGCTCGACGAACTGCTGCACGCGCCGCTCATTGCCGACAGCGAACTGACGACGCAGGAATACCTCGTCAACATGGGGCCTCAGCACCCCATCGCGCACGGCTCGTTGCGCGTCGTGCTGCGGCTGGACGGCGAGACGGTCAAGCACGTCATTCCCGTTCCAGGATACGTCCACCGCGGCGTCGAGAAGATGTGCGAACACCTGACCTACCGCCAGATCGTTCCGTATACCGATCGGCTCGATTACCTGTCCGCGATTATGAACAACTGGGCCGTCGCACGGATGGTCGAAGCCGCCGCGGGCATTCCGACGAACTATCGCATCGAAACGATTCGCACAATCATGGCGGAACTCCAGCGTCTCCAGAGTCACGCGCTGTGGTGGGGCGTGACGGGCATGGACCTCGGCGCGTACACGGCGTTTCTCTACGGGTTCCGCGAGCGCGAGATCATCGGCGAAATCTTCGAGGAAACAATCGGCGCGCGGCTCACGATGAATTACATTCAGCCCGGCGGGCTGATGTACGACATCAAGCCCGATTTTGCCGCGAAGGTGAAGAAACTCCTTCCGTACCTGAAAGACTGCATCGAACAATACGAGACGCTGTTGAGCGGAAACGTGATCTTCCAGGAGCGTCTGCGCAACATCGGCATGATCGACGGTGCGCGCGCGCTTGCGCTCGGGTGCACCGGGCCGATCCTGCGCGCGAGCGGCGTCCCATACGACCTGCGCGCAGCCGAGCCCTACGGCATGTATGGCAAGGTGCAGTTCAACGTCGTCGTTGGCGCCGTCGGGGACTGCTGGGACCGGTACTACGTGCGGCTCGAAGAAATGCGGGAATCCATTCGCATCATCGAGCAACTCATCGACAATATCCCAGAAGGCCCGATCGCTACGCTGCGATACAACGACGACATCATCCTTCCAGAAGGCCTGCACTATGGACATGTGGAAACGGCGCGCGGCGTATTCGGAGTGCTCGCCGCATCCGACGGAACGAGCAAAACGCCGTACCGGCTGCACTTCCGCTCGCCCAATTTCAACAACCTCTGGGTAGTTACGGCAATCGCCGCGGGTTGGCGTATCGCCGACTTTATCGCAATCCAGTCGAGCCTCGATTTGGTCATACCGGACATCGATCGATGAACGCAACGGATATACAGCCGCCGCCCACGGCCGGCCGCGTCTGGCAGACGATCACCGTCGCTCAACGCGCGGCGGATTCGGCCGATGAGAACCTCTGGCTCACGGCGGGCTACTTCCTCGCGTCAATGGCCGGCGTGGCGCTGCTGCTGTCGTTCCTCGGAATGGCGCTGATCTATATCGAGCGCAAGGTCGCCGCGCACTTCCAGTGCCGCGTCGGGCCAATGCGCGTAGGGCCCTTCGGTCTGTTGCAGACGGTCGCGGACACGGTCAAGCTTGTGTTCAAGGAAGATTTCGTACCGCGGATGGCCGACCGCTGGCTGCACATGCTGGCGCCGTTCCTCGCACTGCTCGTGCCGGTTGTTCTCTTGGCGCTCATTCCATACTCGCCCGCCGCCCAAGTCGCCGACCTCAATATAGGCATCTTGTTCATCACCGCCATCGGTGGGTTCGGCGTGATGGGAATCCTGATTGCGGGATGGAGTTCGAACAACAAGTGGTCGATGATTGGGGCCATGCGCGCGGGCGCGCAGATCATCTCGTACGAGCTGTCCGCCACGCTCGCGCTCTTGGTCGTCGTCTTGTTCTCCGGCACGATGTCGCTCTCCGGCATTGTGCACAGCCAGGAATCGGGCTGGTGGATTTGGCGCGGCCACGCTGCGGGACTTTGCGCGTTTCTAATCTATCTCGTCGCGTCGACCGCCGAGTTGAACCGCACTCCTTTCGACATACCTGAAGGCGAATCCGAGTTGACGGCGGGTTTCCATACGGAATACTCCGGCCTGCGCTTCGCCTTCTTCTTCCTCGCCGAGTTCATCAACATGTTTACGGTGTCGGCGTTGACCGCAACGCTGTTTCTCGGCGGCTGGATGCCGTTTCACATCGGCGACTGGTCGGCGTTCAACGCGTCGATGGACGCGATTCCCCCGGCGCTTTGGTTCATCGGTAAGACGACCGCAATCATTTTCATCATCATGTGGTTTCGCTGGACGTTCCCGCGCTTGCGCGTGGATCAACTCATGCACCTCGAATGGAAGGTATTGTTGCCGATCGGGTTCGCTAACCTGCTGGTCGCGTCGGTCGTGGTGCTTACGAACGCGTATCCGTTCCCGGTGGCGGCGCCATAGCCATGGGTATGATCCACTCCATACGGGTCGTCAACGAGCAACGCCAGATCGCCGGCAAGGTCGTGCCGGTGGCCCTGGTCCTGCGCAACCAACCGCCGAGCCGGCTGCACGTCGCGTTCAACGCGGTGCTGGGGCTGTTCAAGGGAATGTGGCTTACGCTGCGCTATTTCTGGTCGCCGGAAGACATCGTTACCCGGCAGTATCCGGAGAACCGCGATACCTTGACGCTCACCGAACGGTTTCGCGGAAACCTGCGATTCAAGTTTCCGAACGAAACCGCGCACGAAACGCACGCGGCGCTGCTCGAGCACCTCGCCCACGAGACGCAGACCGACGCAAACGTCGCGGCAGAGTGGATTCGCGAGGACGACGAAACGCGCTGGTACCACAATTGCACCGGCTGCGCGAAGTGCGAAGAGGCGTGCCCGAACGCGTCCATACGCATCATGACGCGCCACGGCGAGATTCTCGACGATCGCGAGATCGATCGCTTTGTGTGGCGGCTGGACTCGTGCATGTTCTGCAACGCGTGCGTGCAGGCGTGCCCCTGGGACGCGATCGAGATGACCGGTGGGTTCGAGAACGCCGTGTACGACCGGCGCCTGCTGGTATACAACCTGAACAGGCTCGCCGGGCCGCGCATCAATCTGATTCAGGACGAGGCGAACCCGGAAGTGCGCAAGCGGATGATCGAGAAGCGCGACCGCTACGGCGGGCCGGTGCCGCTCAATGGAACCGGACTCCCAAACCTTCCACCCTTGACCGCCGCGCTTGCGCTTGAACACCACGCGGGCGGTCCCGAACAGGCCCCGGGGGCGGCATGATCGCGGACGCCACATACACCGTCCTGTTCTACGGGTTGTCGATCGCCGTTGTCGTGCTCGCGCTGGCCGCGGTCAACGCGCGCCAACTCCTGCGCGCCGCGCTCGGCCTGATGGGTATGCTTGCGCTCAGCGCGGGATTCTATGTCATGTTGCGCGCGGAGTTTCTCGCGGGCGTTCAGATTCTCGTATACGTCGGCGGCATTGTCGTGCTGATCGTGTTTGCAATTATGCTGACCCGATCGTCGGAGCTTTTGGAAGACCATCCGCGCGCGGCGACCCGTGCGTTCGGCGCGGTGTTTTCAATTGCGTTTATGCTCATCTCGTGCATGGCCCTGCGCGCAACGGAGTTCCCCGTCGTGCCGAACGCAGCGCCGTCTGGCGACGAAATCCACAAAATCGGCGTGGCGCTTCTCGATAGGGGATCGGCGGGATACCTCCTTCCGTTCGAAGTGGTTTCGCTGTTGCTGCTGGTGGCGGTCGTCGGCGGCACGGTCGTCGCGCGCAAGACGCCGCCAAAAGACCAGCCATTTACAACCGGCGGCGACCTTCGCGGCGAAACGATTCTGCATCCCGCCCGCGTCCAGGACGAATCGCCGCCCGCCGGGGGCAAACCATGACGGAATTGCTGGCACGCTTTGCGCCGGGGATAGCGGAATGGCTGACGTTGTGCGCCGTCCTGTACGCGATAGGCCTTTACGGATTGCTCACGCGCCGCAACGCCATCGCGATCCTGATGGCCGTCGAGATCATGCTGAACGCGGCGGCACTGAATTTTGTAGCTTTCAATCGCTTTATCGCGCCGGATGCCGTCGATGGCCACGTCATGGCGATCTTCATCATCGTCATGGCCGCGGCCGAAATTGTGGTGGGCATGGCGATCGTCGTCGCGCTGTACCGCCTGCGCGGCAGTGTCGACGTGAACCAAATGAACTCGATGAAGGGTTGACGCAATGACGAACGGCGCCGGATGGATGATGCAGCACGCGTGGTTGATACCCGCGCTGCCGCTTGCGTCGTTCGCCGTGAACGGGCTGCTGATCAGTCCGATCTCGAAACGCGGCGCGGGCATCGTGGGCACGCTCGCGATCGTGGCGTCTGCCGCGTGCGCGTACATGCTGGCGTGGGAATACTTCACGGCGTACCCTCCGGGCCACGAGCACCCGGCCCTGGTGCCGTGGTCGTTCGAATGGCTGCGGTACCAGCCGGGGCTGTCGGTCAATGTCGGCGTGCTGGTCGACCCGATCTCCGTGCTGCTCATGATTGTGGTGACGACCGTCAGCGCGCTGGTACACATTTACAGCAACGCGTACATGCACGGAGAACACGGCTTCGGCCGCTATTTCACGTTTCTGAACCTGTTCACGTTCAGCATGCTCGGGCTAGTCGTCGCGCCCGACATCATCCAAATGTATGTCTGCTGGGAACTCGTCGGCGTGAGCAGTTTCCTGTTGATCGGGTTCTACTACACCAAACCGACCGCCGTTGCCGCGTCGAAGAAGGCGTTCATCGTCACACGGTTCGCGGACCTGGGCTTCCTCGTGGGCGTGATTATTCTCAGCTACTGGGGCTTCCGGCTGTATCCCGCATGGTCGGCGGAAGTCGGCGCGGCAGCAAACGGGCTGGCCCACGTCCAGCCGGTCGATTTCGCCTATCTCAACCACCCCGCGTTTCTCGCGGAATTCTCCGGACTCGGCATCACGTTTATTGGAATCAATCTCCTCACGCTCGCAATGGTGCTCGTATACATGGGCGCGGCGGGCAAGAGCGCGATGTTCCCGCTGCACATCTGGTTGCCGGACGCGATGGAAGGGCCGACACCGGTGTCCGCGCTCATTCACGCGGCGACAATGGTAGTCGCCGGCGTGTATCTCGTGGCGCGGCTGTTCCCCGCGTTCGCGTTCAGCGGAACGGCGCTGGCGGTGGTTGCATGCGTCGGTGCGTTTACAAGCCTGTTCGCGGCGGTCATCGGCACGACGCAGGACGACATCAAGCGCGTGCTCGCCTTCTCGACCTTGAGCCAGTTGGGTTACATGATGCTTGCGCTCGGCGTGAGCACTATCGAACACCCGGGCGGATACACAGCGAGCATGTTCCACCTGTTCACGCACGCGTTCTTCAAGGCGCTGTTGTTCCTCGGCGCGGGCGCCGTCATTCACGCGGTCCACACGAACTCGATCTGGGAGATGGGCGGTCTGGCAAAGAAGATGCCTATCACGCACGTCACGTTTCTGATCGCAACACTCGCCATCAGCGGCATTCCGCCGTTTGCCGGGTTCTTCTCGAAAGACGAAATCCTCGCGTCGTCGCTTGCAAACGGGCACCCGATCGTCTTTGGCGTGTCGATGCTCGTGGCGGGGCTGACCGCGTTCTACATGTTTCGCATCTACTTCGTCACGTTTTGGGGACAAGGCCGCGGCGAGGGCGCGTCACACGCGCACGAAGCGCCCGCCGTCATGTGGATGCCCATGGCGCTGCTCGCCGTGTTGTCCGCGGTAACCGGATTTGTCCCCATGGGCCAATACGTCGGCATCGGCGAACACGAAGCGCATCACGGGGTAAACCTGGCAATCGCAATTCCCGCGACACTTGTCGCACTGCTTGGGACCGCCACCGCCGCATATTTCTATATCGGTGACGGAAGCCGCGCGCGCGCGGCCGCGTCGGCATTGGGAATCGTCTACCGCACCGTGAAACAAAAATTCTATTTCGACGAGATGTACCTGTTCGTCACGCACAAAATTATCTTTCGGCGGATCGCGCGGCCCATCGCATGGTTCGACAAGCGCGTCGTGGACGGCGGCGTCGATGCGAGCGGCTGGGCGACGCGTACCAGCGGGCGGTTGTTGAGCCACGCGCAAACCGGCCAGGTGCAAACCTACGGCCTGTGGTTCACAGGCGGCGTGGCGTTCGTGATTCTGATCTTGTGGGCCGCGCTCGTGTAGCGCGGCGCAGTTGGGGGAAAGTAACGAGACATGGGCCTTGTCAGTTGGCTGATCGCACTGCCGTTCCTGACGATGGTGGCGGTGGTGCTCGTGCCCGAGCGGCACTGGCGGTCCATTCGGTGGATTTCCGCCGCAGGCACGGGCGCCGGCCTCGCGCTCACCGCGTACGTCGTGTACCGCTATTGGGTCGAGGCCGCGGGCGACGTGGAACTCTTGCGCGGCGCGACGCTGACGAAACTGTATCTCGTCGAACGCGTGGCTTGGTTCGAACCGCTCGGCATCCAATACTTCGTTGGCATCGACGGCATCTCCGCGAGCATGGTCGTGCTGACGTCGATCATCATCTTCTGCGGCGTGCTTGCGAGTTGGAACGTCGAGACGCGCACGAAGGAATTTTTCGCGCTGCTCCTGCTGCTGGTCACGGGCGTGTTCGGGGTTTTCCTCAGCTACGACCTGTTTCTCTTCTTCATGTTCTACGAACTTGCCGTACTGCCCATGTACCTGCTCATCGGCATCTGGGGCACGGGGCCGAAAGAATACGCCGCGATGAAGCTGACGCTCATGCTCCTCGTAGGCAGCGCGTTTGTGCTCGTCGGGTTCCTGGCGCTGTACCACGAATCCGGCCTGCACACTTTCGACCTGCAACAACTCGCCTCGGTCTCCTACTCGGGCCGCTTCCAGTGGTGGTTCTTCCCGATGATCTTTGTAGGGTTCGGCGTGATCGGCGCCCTGTTTCCGTTTCACACCTGGTCGCCTGACGGGCACAGTTCCGCGCCAACCGCTGTGTCGATGTTGCACGCCGGCGTGCTGATGAAGCTCGGCGGCTACGGCGCGCTGCGCATCGCCGTATACGTGCTGCCCGAAGGCGCGAAGGCGTGGGCGCTCTTCTTCATGGGCCTCACGACGATCAACATTCTGTACGGATCGTTCGGCGCGATCATGCAGCGCGACTTGAAGTACTTCACCGCGTACTCGTCCGTCAGCCATTGCGGGTTCGTGCTGTTCGGCGTAGCGGCGTTGAACCTCATGGGCTTCAAAGGCGCGGTGCTGCAAATGTTCAGTCACGGTATTATGACCGGACTCTTCTTCGGGCTGATTGGCATTGTCTACGGCCGCACGCATACCCGCGTCATCCCCGAAATGGGCGGGCTTGCGAAGGTCATGCCGTGGCTGGCGACGTCTTTTTACATCGCGGGTCTGGCAAGCCTCGGCTTGCCGGGGCTGTCCGGATTCGTCGCGGAAACGCACGTGTTCCTTGGCGGGTTCTTCGGCAATCCATGGTCCAACACGATCGCGACGCGCACACTCACCATCATCGCGACGCTTTCGATTGTAGTCACTGCTGTGTATGTACTGCGCGGCCTTGCGATGGTGTTTCAAGGTCCGATCAGGGACCCGCACTTCGAGGAGCTTCGCGACGCCACGCTGACAGAAAAACTTTCTACGGGCCTGCTTGTGGCGACCTTGCTGTTTGTCGGCATGGCGCCCTGGCTCATGATCGATCTGATTGAACCGTCATTGTACCCCTTTATTAACCGGCTCCAGGGCACGGTAACCGCGGGTCTGACGGGCGAAATGTGAGAGCGAATATTTCATGAACATCGCGTACCCCGAAATTGTCGTGGCGGCAACGGCCTTCGTCGTGCTCGTCGGCGACATGTTCATGACCGAACGTGCGCGCGTGGCGTTGGCGCCGCTCTCCGCGCTCGGCCTCGCGCTGGGTATTGCCGTGACGGCGCTATTCACGCCCGCCTCCGGCGAATTGTTGGGCGGGCGCTTCGCGATGGACCCGGTAGCGTGGTGGTTCAAAATCGCGTTCATGGTCGCCGCGCTCGTCTCGGTGGTGCTCTCCATGGACACGCTCGATGGCCGTGCGCGCGTCCGCGCCCGCGGCATGGGGTTCCGCGGCGAGTACTACATGGTCCTGCTTTCGAGCGTCGTGGGCATGATGCTGCTCGTGTCCGCCCGCGATCTCGCCACGCTATTTGTCAGCCTCGAAGTCGCGACCCTTCCGCTCTTCGTGCTGGCGGCGTGGCGGCGCGACGATCCCAAGTCCGGCGAAGCGGGATTGAAGTACGTGATCCTCGGCGCGTTGGCGTCGGCGTTCATTGGGTACGGGTTCAGCATTCTCTACGGCCTGGCGCGCAGCACGGACCTCGACATCATTGCGCACAGCGTCTCCGGCGAATACACACCGGCGTTCCTGCTTGCGGTTGCGCTTGTGCTCGCGGGCACGGGCTTCAAACTGACGGTTGTTCCGTTCCACATGTGGGCCGCGGACGTATATCAAGGCGCGCCCACGCCGGTCACCGCATACCTTTCCGTGGCGTCGAAAGCGGCGGGCCTGGCGTTCGCATTCCAGGTTCTGTTCCGCCTGTTCGGGAACTGGCTGCCGCAATGGGGCATGTTGATCGCCGTGTTCGCGGCGCTGACGATGACGCTCGGCAACGTGGTCGCTATCGTCCAGCACAACGTCAAACGCTTCATGGCGTACAGCGCCATTTCGCAGGCGGGCTACTTCCTGCTCGGTTTTCTCGGGAGCGCGAACGAGGGCGTGCCCGCAATGCTCTTCTACCTCGTCGTGTACGTCGTCAGCAATCTCGCCGCCTTCGCGTGCATTGTCTGGTTCGCGAACGAAACCGGCAAAGAGCAGATCGAAGACTACCGTGGCCTGTCGCTGACCAATCCGCTGGTGGCGCTCGCGATGATGGTCGCACTGTTCAGCCTTGCGGGAATTCCGCCGCTATCGGGGTTCGTCGGAAAATTCTTCTTGTTCAATATTGCGTCCAAGGCGGGCTACCACTGGCTCGTCGCCCTCGCGGCCGTAAACTCGACAATCTCGCTCTACTACTACCTCCGCGTCGTCCGCCAAATGTACATCGAGCCCGTGGACGCGGAAGCATCCACACCGGGCGTGTCCCGAAACGTCGGCGTGACCCTGGCGTTGCTGTCCCTCGCCATCGTAGTCCTCGGAATCGTGCCGACGTTCTACGAAAGGATTCACGCCAGCACAGTCGCCTGGCTCCTGTCGCTGTCCGCGGGATAGAGAGCGGTGGCGGGCCCGGAATCTGGTACCGCCGGGATTGAACCGAATAGACTGAACGATAAGGAACGCAAACTGCTGCCGGCGCGGGCCCGAGCGGCGACTTGTTCGCGATACGAATGTTCACCATTACAACGAAACGGAAGTTGTCCGACCACCTCACGGAAATTAACGTCGCGGCGCCGCTCATCGCCAAGGCAGCGCACCCCGGCAATTTTGTGCTTGTGCGCGGCGACGAATTCGGCGAGCGCATCCCGCTGACAATCGCCGACTCCAATGCTGCCAGTGGCACGATTACGCTCGTGATGCAGGAGATCGGCAAAGGCACCAAGGCCCTGGCGGCGGTCGAACCGGGTCAAGCCTATCTCGATGTGGTCGGGCCGCTGGGCAAGGACCGCGAGATTCACGGGCCGGGCAGGACCATCTGCTGCGTGTGCGGCGGCGTGGGTCTCGCCCCCATGTTCCCGCAGATGAAGGCGCATCACGAAGCCGGCAACCGCCTTATTTCCATCCTCGGCGCGCGCGACGCGTCGCTGTTGTTCTGGCAGGACAAGGTGGAGGCGATTAGCGACAAGGTGTGTTACGCGACCGACGACGGCTCGTTCGGGCGCAAAGGCTTCGCGGCGCAAGCGCTCGATGAACTCGTGCGCGGCGGCGAGGGCATCGACGAGGTGATCGCGATCGGTCCGGTGCCGCACATGAAGGCGGTCGTCGATTGCTGCAAGACGCATGGCCTGCCCGTTGTCGTCAGTCTGAATCCCATCATGGTCGACGGCACCGGCATGTGCGGGGGCTGCCGCGTGAGCGTGAACGGAGAAGTCAAGTACGCGTGCGTGGACGGGCCGGAGTTTGACGGCAAGCTCGTCGATTTCGACGAGCTGATCATGCGGCAGCGCGCGTACAAACCGCTCGAAGCGCAGGCGAACGACGGACGCGCCGAACCGCATCACGAAGATGAGCACATCTGCCACTTCGAGCAGCGGGTCAAACAGATGGTCGCTGCGCTCGAATCGCGCAAGAACAAACATTGCTCGAGCTACTTCGAAGAGACTTCGGCACTGTTCGTCCTGCAAACGATCGCCGAACTGGCCAAGCACCGCACAACGTTCGACGAGGTGAAACCCACGTTCTCCCCCGAGGAAGCGCTGGCCGAGGCGCTCCGCTGCAAAGGCTGCGAACACGCCACCTGCATCGAAGGATGCCCCGTCGAAGTCGACATTCGAGAATTCATCCGGTGCATCCAGCGGGGCGAACTCACGGAAGCCGCTCGAATCGTCAAAGAAAAAAACAACCTGCCCGCCGTGTGCGGCCGCGTGTGCCCGCAGGAAACCCAGTGCGAAAAGCGATGCGTCGTCGCGAAAACCCAGGATCGCCCGGTGGCCATCGGCGCGCTGGAACGGTTCGTAGCGGATTGGGAGGCGGAGCATGTTCCGCCGCGGCCCTTCCGCATTGAACCCAAGGGCAAGATGGTCGCGGTGATCGGGTGCGGACCGGGCGGCCTCACCTGCGCCGGCGACCTCGCGCGCATGGGGTATGACGTCACCATATTCGAGGCATTTCACGACACCGGCGGCGTGCTTCGGTACGGCATCCCCGAGTTTCGCTTGCCGAAAGCCATCGTCGATCGCGAAGTGAACTACATCAAGAGTCTCGGCGTCCGAATCGAACTCGACATGGTGATCGGGAAGGTGCTGACGATCGACGGCCTTTTCGCCAACGGATACGAATCCATCTTTATTGCGGTGGGAGCGGGCGCGCCCATGTTCATGAATGTGCCGGGAGAGAACCTCATCGGCGTGTACAGCGCCAACGAGTTTCTCACGCGCGTAAACCTCATGAAGGCGTACCGCTTCGGCGAATACCAGACCCCCGTGAACATCGGCAGTCACGTCGTCGTCGTCGGGGCGGGCAACGTGGCGATGGACGCGGCGCGCGTTGCCATTCGGCTCGGCGCAAAGCGCGTCACCATCGTCTACCGCCGTTCCGAAGCGGAGATTCCGGCCCGCGCCGAGGAAGTGCTCCATGCGCGCGAAGAGGGCGTGGCCTTTCACCTGCTGACCGCGCCCGTCCGGCTCGTCGGCGACGATCACGGGCGCGTGCGCGCGATGGAATGCATCCGCATGACACTGGGAGAGCCGGACACCTCCGGCCGCCGCCGTCCGATTCCGGTGCCGAACAGCGAGTTCACGATCGACTGCGACATGCTCATCCCCGCGCTGGGTACGCGCGCGAACCCGCTGCTCACGGGAAACACCAAGGGCATCGAACTCAACAAGTGGGGAAACATAGTTGCCGATCCCGTCACCGGCGCAACGAACCTGCCCGGCGTATACGCGGGCGGGGATATCGTGACCGGCGCCGCGACCGTCATCGAGGCCATGGGCGCGGGCAAACGCGCCGCGGCGGCCATCGACAACTACCTGTCCGCCAATTCTTTACGCCCTGTGTCTATCTCATAGCACCACGCACGCACCGCGTTCTAAGCCCTATGTGCGGAACAATCCGGCTTACTGGAAAATGACATGTATATGCGTAAGACGTGCGCACAAGAGCGCGTTTTGCGTACAATTGGCGCAAGCTGTTGCCCCGTGTCACGTGCCGAACCATGTCGCGCATTACGCCCTTAAATAAGCTCACTTCCGTCAATCGACTGACGACCTTGTACGTCCTCGCCCTGGGTAGCGTCGGGCTGCTCGTGATCGTCGGGCAGCTATTGATTCAACACTCGATAGCTCAACAGCACAACGATTCGACGGTGATCAACGTGGCCGGCCGCCAGCGCATGTTGAGCCAGCGCATTGCGAAAGCGGCGCTCGCCCTCCATGTTCGTCCCGACACGGCCCGCGTCAGCGAATTGGAGGAAGCGGTGGCGCTGTGGATCGGCTCGCACGAAGGACTGATTCGGCGTGACGGGGCCATGCACCTCGAGGGCGCCAATAGCAAAGAGGTGCAAGCGCTCTTCGACCGGATCGAGGGACCGCGGCAACGAATCGTGTCCGCCGCGCAACAGCTCGCCCGAATCGAAACGCACGAGGGCGCCTCCTCAGCGGAGGTAGGCGGCCTCGTCGCGGCGATACTCGAAAGTGAGGCGCTCTTCTTAAGTGGAATGGACGCCATCGTGTCGCAATACGAACGGGAAGCGAACGCAAAAGTCGACCACGTCCGCCGGTTGGAATTGGGACTGCTGTTCGCCACGCTCGCGATTCTCGCCCTCGAGGCGCGCTTCATTTTCCGGCCCGCCGTCGCTAATATTCGCAGTACTGTTGGCCGGCTCGAAGAATCGGAAGCGGGGCGCGCGCGAATCGCCGAGGAACTGCGCGCGATCTTCGATTCCGTGCCCGCGCTCATCATGCATTGCGACACGGACGGCACCATCGTACGGCTGAACCGATCCGGCGCCACGATCATCGGCGAAAGCATCGAGAAGCTTACCGGTATCTGCGTCTACGATCTGTTTACGGGACAAGAAGCGCGGCTACGCGACGAGGACCTCCAAATCGTGCGCAGCGGCGAGCCGCAGTTGGGCCTCCTCCACTACCTGCGAAACGCGCAGGGCGACACGCGGTGGCTGCGCATGAACAAGATTCCGCACCGCGGCGCCGATGGCCAGACCGCCGGTATCATCATGTTTGCGGTGGACGTAAGCGAGCAGAAGCGGCTCGAGCGGCGCTTGATGGAACTGCGCTCCGAGGAAGAACGCCAACTCGGCTACAACCTCCACGACGGCCTGGGCCAGGAGCTATCGGGCATCCTCTACGCCAGCCGCGTGCTCGCCAACCGCCTCAAGGCCAAAGACCCGGAATCCGCCGCGCAGGCCGCGGAAATCATCGCGCTCGTGAAGCGCGGCGTTGAGACCGTTCGCGGAATCGCGAAGAGCCTGCGGTCGATCGGCGACGATCCCGACGCGCTGTCGAAGTCCTTGCGCGAACTCGCCGCGGTCACCCGCGAAACGGCCGGCCTCAAATGCGAGTTCGAGGAAAAGGGTTCGGTCTTGTTGTTCGAACGCGATATCGCGGAACATCTCTACCGTATCGCGCAGGAGGCCGTGAACAACGCCATCCGCCACAGCGGCGCGCAGCAGGTTTGGATTCGGCTCGCCCAGGGCGACGAGGAAACGGTGTTGGAAATTGCCGATGACGGACGCGGCATGGATACGGTCGGCATGCGGCGCGAACGCAGCGCCGGGCTGGATCCCGAGGGAATGGGTTTGAGCATCATGGAGCACCGCGCGGAACTGGTCGGAGGACGATTTCAGATCGAGTCGCGCCCCAACCACGGCACGAAAGTCCGATGTGCAATTTCCATGTAACGCAGAAAGGTTTGGACCGATGAAAGTTGTGCTCGTCGAAGACCATCCCGTCGTGCGGCGGGGCATTGTGCAACTGCTGCACGAAGAGGAAGACATTCGCGTGTGCGGCGAAGCGGAAGACGTTGTCGGAGCGCTCGAGGCCATCGGACGCGAGACACCGGACATAGTCGTCGTCGATTTAAGCCTGCGCGACTCGAACGGCCTCGATCTCTTGCGGGAAATGAGGCAGCGCTTTCCCGATCTGCGCGCGCTGGTGCTTACGATGCATACCGAACCGAACTACGTGGAAAAGGCGCTGCGCCTCGGCGCACGAGGGTATATCACGAAAGACCAGGCCGACGAACAGATCATCGACGCTTTGCGCAAGGTCGCGGCGGGCGGACTGTACCTCGACCCGTCCACCAACGAAGCGGTGTTGCTGCGGTTGGTCGACGGACCCAAGAAGAGCATGGACGATCAGGTCAACGAATTGAGTCAGCGCGAACGATCGGTCTTCCTTCTAATGGGCCAGGGCAAGAATTCGCGGGACATCGCGAACCGCCTCGGTCTCAACGTGAAAACCGTCGAAACGTACCGCCGGCGAATCCGCGCCAAGCTTGACGTGTCCAACATGAGCCAGTTGACGCATACGGCGTTCGAATTCGTGCAGGAGCACAAAAACGTCTGACCTGCCGCCAATTTCGGACGCAAAACGAACTCACGCGGCGTTCTTCTCTTTGAAGTGTGATTTGGGCCCACCGCACACCGGGCACACCCACGACTCCGGAAGGTTCTCGAACGCGGTGCCCGCCTTCACCCCTGCTTGAACATCGCCATAATGGGCGCTGTATTCGGTTAAGCAGGCCACGCATTCGTGAGAAAGCCTGCGCGCCGCGGTCCGCGTCTCCGGCGCGTTCGACGCTGCCGATGGATCGTCCTGCGGGACACCCGCCAGCGCCGAAACGATAACCTGCGCAACGTCGCCCGGCCGAACGCCGTTCTTCACGCAAGTCCACCGCGATGCAGGCGGCCCGCCCGCGTCGCGCCGCAGAATATCGTATCGCTCCCGCCTGAGACGCGCGCGCCGAGCGCGAGATGGCCGGATGACGATATGAGCGCTGGCGGGGAACGATTGATCATTCGCGAAGCACAGGGCGGCGCCGCTGCACATCGGAATTGCCCGCTCGAGTTCGCGCAACGCGTTGCCGGCAATTCCCGCCCCAAATGTCGTATCGAAACAAAACGTACGCCACGAGCCGGTGCACTCGCCCACCCGCGCGCCGAGCATCATTCGGCGCAGGGCCGTCGTGCAGGCGTCGGATAGGCCGGAGATCAGCAGAGTTCTCCAGGGCGTGAGACCGAACTGCACATTGTGTTGCAGTGTTGCCGACCATAAACAAACGTCAATCACGAAATTGCCTGGAAGTCCCTCCGCGTCGAACGGAATGACTATCGAACCAGGCGGCATGCGGAAAAACTGTTGGTCGCGCGTCGGCTCGTGAACACCCACCCGAAACGGTTCCAGCAGTGCATCGAGCGTACGCGCCCATGAATCGGTCCCGGGCGGGCCGTGCCGATCGAGAAACGACGAAATGTCCGCACAGACGCGTGGCAAATCGCGCGACCGAACGGCGCCAGCCAAGGTGAAGTTGTTGCTGCCCTCGGGATCGGTGACATGAAGCCGCCAGAAATCGCGTTGCGCGCACGCAGCAAAGTTGATCGTTCCACACAGTGCGGGCAGGTAGGGCTGGATGGGGTCCGCCAGCGATACGGTGTGTGGATAGGCGCGGGGAATTCGATCGAGCAGTTCCGTAAAGACGCCCATCGTCAGCCAATCGAGTGTGCCCGCCATTCCTGCAACCGGCGCCGTGGATACAACGTTCTTGACGGGCGAGACCGTGGTGTGAAGCCGATCGACAGAGGGTCGGCCCAGCAAGGTCGCCGCGCGCGCGGCGGGGACCCCGCGCACAATGAACTCCTGTCGACCGGTGGCGTATATCCGGCCGTCGCCTTGCGATACGGCGGCCTCTGCGAGCAAACGCAACTCCGCCATCGAGATGACGCCGCCCCGCGTGCAGTACCGCAGCCCGCCGCCCGGGTTCGTCATGCTATGGCCACCGCGCGCTGCGTAACCAGCAATTGCACCTCGGGCCGGCAACTCCCGCACGTCGTGCCCGCGCCGGTCGCCGCGCAGATTTCTTCGAGCGTCTGGCAACCGGAAGCGAGCGCGTCGTCGATGTTGCCTTTGCCAACCTGATTGCACGAGCAGACCAATTTTCCCTTTGCCGTGTTTCGCGCCACACCGGCGCCCGCGCGTAGAACGTTTCGTCTCTCGCTGTCGAGTTCGATGCCGCTCTCGATCCACGCACAAAACTGCGGCAGGTTGGATAGGTCGCCGACAAGCAACGCGCCAATCAGGCGGTTTTGCCGGACAAAACACCGAATATAGACCCGCTCTGCGCGATCGTGGTATACGATTTCTTCAATGCCCTTGGACACCGCCGCGCACATGTAACCGGCCGACGCCACCTGAATGCCCGGCGCCTTGAGTACATGTACCGGAATGCTGCCGGTATAAAGCGCCGCCGTATCGCCCGCCAACTGCGCGGCCACAACGTCCGCCTGCTGCCGCGCGGCGAGACTGGTCCCGTACCGCTGCCCACGATGTTCCGCGCACTCGCCCAGCGCATAGACGTTTGGATCGTTCGTGCGCAACGCATCGTCGACGACGATGCCATTACCGCACACTATCCCTGCATTCCTCGCGAGCCAATCGTTTGGCAAAGTCCCCACGGCGTATATGAGCAGATCGCAGGCGTAGTACACGCCGCCCGCGCTGCGGACACCGAGAATTCGTTCGGTTCCGTGCGTGTGCGCGACTGTCTCTTGCAGCACCACTTCGACGCCGCGCGCGGACAGCTCTTGCAGCAACAACCCGGCGGCCGTGTCGTCCAACTGTCCCCCCATGAGCCGCGATGATCGATGCAGCAGCGTCACACCGAGGCCAAGCGCGCGCAGCGCAACGGCAAGCTCGATGCCGAGCAGACCGCCCCCAACGATGACCGCGCGCTTGCTTGCGCGGGCATGGCGGTGGATCGCGTCTGCGTCCGCGCGGTTTCGCAACGTGAACACACCACCAAGGTTCGCTGTCGCCTTGTCCGGCGTCGCGGCACTGCTGCCCGTTGCGATAACCAACGCGTCGTATGCGTAACTGTTTCCCTGTGCATCGACCACGCGGCGCTCATCCCGCACGATTTCCGTGATCGCGCTCCCGGGCTTGAACTCGATACGCCGCGCTCGGAGTTCGTCGTCGCCACAGGTGACAAGCTGGCCCCAAACTTTCTCGCCGGTAATGTAGGAGGGTAACTGGATGCGGTCGTAGAAGCCCGCGTTCTCGTTACCAAAGACGATAATCGAATCGATTCCGTTTCGCTTTCGGTACGAAGACACGAATTGCAGCGCGCCTGCACCCGCGCCGATCACGACGATTCGCCGCGCGGGCATGACGACCGGCTCGACACGGACCGCCGCGTACTTGAAACCGGGTTGTTTCGATCGCGCATCGACCGCCGAGTTCGTCAGCAAGTTCGTACGCGCTCCGCCCGCGCCCGTTCCGTTGCTCCAGTGCATCGGAAGGAATACCGTGCCGCGCTTGATACTGTCTACACAACGAACTTGAACGGCAACCTCGCCGCGCTCGTTCGCGATTCGCGCCGTTGCGCCATCCGCGATTCCGAAGGCCTTTGCGTCGTCCGGATGCATTTCCGCGAACGGCGCGCTTTCGTGTTGCAGCAGACGGTTCACTTTTCCCGTGCGCGTCATCGTGTGCCACTGTTCGCGCAACCGTCCGGTCGTGAGTACAAACGGATGTTCCGCCGAAGTTGCTTCCGCGGGCTCGGAATAGGTAACGCCGTGCAATCGCGCCTTTTGGTTCGGCGTTGCGAAGCGGCCATCCTCGAACAACCGCGCGGTGCCCGGGTGGTCCGCGCACGGACATGGCCACTGGACACTGCCTTCCTTGCGAAGGCGCTCGTAACTGATCCCGCCGATATCGATGCGCGTGCCGCGCGTCAGCTCGCGATGTTCGATAAAGATGTCCTCAGGCGACCCGTAACTAAATGCGGAACCCCATCCCATCTTCGCGGCGAAACGGCAGAGAATCTCGGTGTCGGGGAGCGCCTCGCCCGGCGGCTCGACAAGCTTCTCCACGAGCGTTACGCGGCGTTCGGAGTTCGTCATCACACCGGGCTTCTCAAGCCATCCCGCGGCGGGGAGCAACACGTCCGCGTATGCGGTGGTATCGGACCGCGACGAAATCTCTTGGACCACCACGAAGCGGGCCGCGCGCAATGCGCGCTCGATCCGCGCAATGTCCGGCATAGAAACCGCGGGGTTCGTGCAGACGATCCACACTGCGCGCATCGTGCCCGCTTCGAGAGCGGCGAACATTTCGGTTGCCGTCAGACCCGGCTTGTCCGATATCCGCTCGACACCCCAGTAGCGTGCGATCTCGTCGCGATGCGCTGGATTCGCCAGATCGCGATGGGCGGCAAGCAGCGTCGCGAGGCCTCCCACTTCGCGCCCGCCCATCGCGTTCGGTTGTCCGGTCAGAGAAAGCGGGCCCGCGCCGGGCTTGCCGATCTGGCCGGTGACGAGCGACAGATTGATAAGCGCAAGGTTTTTGTCCACGCCCGCGACGCTCTGGTTCAGCCCCATCGCCCACCAGGTTTGAAACGCGCGCGCTTCGCCGATCCAGTGCGCCGCGGTCCGGATGTCGCGCTCCGGAACATCGCAAATCGCGGCAGCTTCGGCAACGGACCGCTGCATCGCCGCTTCCCGCATTTGAGCGAATCCGTCCGTGTGCGCGCCGATGAAACGATGATCGACCAGATCGCGCTCGATCAGTTCGCGCGCAATCGCGTTGTAAAGGGCCACGTCCGTACCGGGACGAAGCTGGAGATGAAGGTCGGCAATGGCGCAACTCTGCGTCTTGCGCGGATCCGCGACGATGACCCGTGCGCTGGGCCGGGCCTGTTTGTGTTGCTCCAAACGCCGAAACAGGATTGGGTGGCAGAACGCCGGGTTCGCGCCCGCGACAAGAAAGCAATCTCCGTGCTCGATGTCGTCGTAACCGACGGGGCACAGATCGTCGCCAAGCGACAGCTTGTACGCCGTCACCGCGGAACTCATGCATAGTCGGGAATTGGTGTCGATGTTGTTACAGCCGATGAACCCCTTCACGAGCTTGTTCGCCACGTAGTATTCTTCGGTAAGGCACTGGCCGGAAATGTAGAACCCAACCGATTCCGCGCCATACCGATCGATGGTCGTGCGGAACACCGCTGCGGCGCGGTCCAACGCGGTGTCCCAGTCGACTCGTTCCAGGGGATGCGACCGGCTGCGCCGCATCTGCGGAAACAGTAACCTGTCGTCCGTACTCTGCACCACGTGGTGAAGCGCACGCCCCTTCGAGCACAACATCCCCGCGTTAACCGGATGGTCGGCGTC
This sequence comes from Candidatus Hydrogenedentota bacterium, assembly GCA_013359265.1. Classification (NCBI taxonomy): domain Bacteria; kingdom Pseudomonadati; phylum Candidatus Hydrogenedentota; species Candidatus Hydrogenedentota bacterium. Next base: position 39,844 of record JABWCD010000002.1, on the reverse strand, counting down.
GCCTTCGAGGTGCAATCTGCCCGCGGCGTCGCGGTGTACGCGTACGCCGCACCCAACGCCGCAATAGCTGCACGTCGTTCTTACGCTTTGGTCCGGCGCGGGGTACATCGCGGATTGGGTCATGTTGCCGCTTACGCGGATGCCAGCGCCGGCTCGGCAGTTGCCCGAAGCCGTTGCTCGATGTCGTGCTTCGCCGCGGCCTCGTCGGCGTCGGAAAACCGAATCACGACCGCGGTCACCGAGCACACGAACACAATCAATCCAAGCACGAACAAACCTTGCGGCCAGCTCAGGGACTCGACCTTGAATAGGAACCCGGACAACAATGCGCCCACGTTTCCGCCCGCGCCGACGATTCCCGCAACAGGCCCGAGAGCACGCTTGTTGATGAATGGAACCACCGCATAGGTCGCGCCGCAACCCATGCACACAAACAACCCAAACAGCAGCAATGCCGCGATGGCGAGCGAGAGCGACGTCATTTGCGAGAAGAGGATGAGCGTCAGCGCTTCGCACGCCATAACGATCGCGAGCCAACGCACGCGCCCTTTCAGTCCCCAACGCAAGCCGAACCGATCGCCGACTATCCCGCCCAGCGCGCGCGCGAAGATGTTGAGCAGGCCCAGCCCCGCGGCGACAAATCCTGCCGCGTGTATGCCGAGATCGAAGTAGTCGGTGAAGTACAACGCGGCGATGTTGTCCAGCGTGATTTCGACGCCGAAGCACCCGCCGTAGATGACGAACAGCGCCCACACGCGTACGTCACCAAACGCTTCCCAGAACGCACCGCGGTTCGCCGCCGCTTTAGGCATCGCGCCTCGCGCGCGCAACTCGCGAAAGTCGCCCTCGGGCGTGTCGCGAGTCACGAAGTAGTACGCGACGCCAGTGGCGAAGCAGACAACGCCGGCGAGAAACATCGACGCGCGCCAACTCCAGAACTCCGTCAGTCCCGCCGCCACAAAACCGCTGAACAGTAGCGGCATCACCATTTGGGTTACGCCGCCGCCCAGGTTGCCCCAGCCGGCCGTCGCGGCGTTTGCCGTACCCACGACGTTCGGCGCGAACATCATGGTCGTATGGAATTGCGTGATGACAAACGACGCCCCGATGATGCTGATCCCCAATCGGAACAGCAGGAAGCTCTCGTAATTTGTCGCAAACCCGATGCCCATCACGGGGATGGAACCCAGCACTAGCAGCCACCCGTACGTGCGCCGCGGACCATACCGATCGCAGGCCCAACCCGCAATGAGCCGTGCAATAACCGTCGCGGCAACGGAAGCGATAATGGTGTTGCCCACCTGGGCCTTCGTCAGCGCGAGTTCCTCGCGTACGACCGACATCAACGGCGCGATTCCGAACCACGCAAAGAAACATAGGAAGAACGCAAACCACGTCATGTGGAAGGCGCGCATCGGCGCGGTATTAAATGAAAAGAGATCGATAGAAGTCGCTTTGTACTGGCTGTCCATTTCCTACCCCTTCGTTGATACTTGCCGCACATTCTCCGGTGTACGTAGGCAATGTACGTGCCAATGTACGCAAAGACTGGCGGTCACACCGCGCAGAACCGGAAGAGGGCCAATCTTGTAAATGTTTTATTTACTGCAAGTTAGCGACATTCCGGAATTGACCATTGGTCAGTGTCTGCCCACCACGCGGGTTTATCGGAATCAATAATATGCAATCCAAACGCGTACATTTGCGTAAGAGCAGCGCGCCAAACCCTACCTCCGCGTAGTGCCCGGTTCGAGCTCATGCGCCGCCCCCGCCTGGACGAACGCCCATTGCCATATCATCCTAACCAGATAGCATGAAATGAGTTAGTACAATTTCCAAGTCCGAATTGACCCGCGATCCTGCCTTTCTGATTCTTCGGCACACGCTTTGCTCCAAAGGCGTACAAACTCGAAGGAGACTTCCGCGTGGGTTATCACACTCCCAAAGACTGGCCGCATAATCTGGTCGTCATCGGCAATGGAATGGTGGGCCACCGCTTCTGCGAGAAGCTGGTCGAATTCGGCTGCAACAGGAAGTACCAGGTGCTGGTCTTGGGAGAGGAACCCCGGCCCGCCTATGACCGTGTCAACCTCACGTCGTACTTCGAAGGTAAATCGGCGGAGGACCTCACGCTGGCGAAACCGTGCTGGTATCGCGAAAACGAGATGACCCTGTACACCGGCCGGGTCGTACAACACATCGACCGGGATGAACGCGCCGTCTATACGTCCACCGGCAGCCGCATCCCATACGGACGGCTCGTCCTCGCCACGGGATCGCGACCGCTGGTCCCGCCAGCATTCAAAGTGGAAACGAAAGGCGTCTTCGTCTACCGGACCATCGATGACCTGGACGCCATAATTCGGTACGGTAAGCGCTGCACGACCGCAAGCGTTATTGGCGGCGGGCTGCTCGGCCTTGAGGCCGCCCGAGCGCTGCGCGAACTCGGGCTCGAAACAAAGGTCATTGAGTTCAACGCGCGCCTGATGCCACGCCAACTGGACGAAACCGCGTCCGCGTTGTTGCTGCGCGAAATCCAGCGGCAGGGAATCGGCGTGTTGCTCAGCCGCTCGACGCAGTCGGTGTTGGGCAACGGCGCAGTCACGGGACTCCGCTTCGCCGACGGCGAGTCGGTTGACACCGACATGATTGTCGTATCAGCGGGGATTCAGCCGCGCGACGAATTGGCGCGAGCGTGCGGATTGGCGATTGGGCCGCGCGGCGGCGTGGTCGTGGATGACGCGCTACAGACCAGCGACCCGAACATCTACGCCATCGGAGAAGTAGCGTCCCACCGGGATGTGGTGTACGGACTCGTGGCGCCGGGGTATCAAATGGCGGAGACGCTTGCCCGGCGCATGGCCGGCGAAGACGCAACATTCGCGGGCGGCGACCTGTCGACAAAACTCAAGCTGATGGGCGTGAACGTCGCCAGTTTCGGTGACCCCTTCCTTACCGATCAGCACCACGAGACCTTCGAGTACCGGGATTCGAAAGAGGGGCGATACATCAAGGTCGTCCTCGACGCCGGCGGGCGCACTGTCCTCGGTGGCGTGCTCGTTGGCGATACATCGTCGTTTGGTCTCCTGAGCCACCACGCACGGACGGGTGAACCGTTGCCGGCTGCTACCGCGGAATTGCTCGGATTGAACCGAAGCGATGGCGCGGCGCCCGCATTGCCCGATACGTTGCAGGTCTGCTCGTGCAACAACGTGTCCAAGGCGCAGTTATGCGGCGCTATCCGCGGCGGCGCGCACGACATCGGCGCGCTACAGGCGTGTACCCGTGCGGGGACCGGATGCGGCGGTTGTGTTCCAATCGTCAAGGACATTTTGAAATCCGAACTCCTGGCAATGGGCGTCTCCGTCAAGAACGTGCTCTGCGACCACTTTCCAATGACGCGCCAGGAACTCTTTCACGCCGTGAAGGTGCAGCGGCTGAAGTCTTTTGACGCTGTCTTGGACATCGTGGGGAATGGCGACGGCTGCGAAGTCTGCAAACCCGCCGTCGCGTCGATACTCGCAAGCCTGTGGAACGAGCACGTCGTCGAACATGCGGAAATCCAGGACACGAACGACCGCTTCCTCGCCAACATTCAGCGCGGTGGCTCCTACTCGATCGTGCCGCGCGTCCCCGGCGGCGAGATCACGCCGGAAAAACTGATCGCACTGGGCCGAGTAGCGAAGAAGTACGACTTGTATTGCAAGATTACGGGGGGACAGCGCATCGATCTGCTCGGCGCGCGCGTCGACCAGTTGCCGGAAATCTGGGAGGAACTCATTGCCGAAGGATTCGAGAGCGGTCACGCGTACGGAAAAGCCGTGCGCACCGTGAAGAGTTGTGTCGGCAGCACCTGGTGCCGCTTCGGCGTGCAGGACTCGACCGCGTTCGCCATTCGCATCGAGGAACGGTATCGCGGCATTCGCGCGCCGCACAAGCTCAAGTTCGCGGTCTCCGGCTGTACGCGCGAATGCGCCGAGGCCCAGGGCAAAGACGTTGGGCTCATCGCCACGGAAAAGGGATGGAACGTCTACGTCTGCGGTAACGGCGGTGCGAAACCGCGGCATGCCGACTTGCTCGCAACGGACCTCGACGAAGATACCGCGATCAGACTCATCGACCGGTTTCTCATGTACTACATTCACACCGCCGACCCGCTCACGCGCACGTCGGTATGGCTCGAAAAACTCGAGGGTGGACTCGACCAGGTCAAGCGCGTCGTCATCGAGGACATCCTCGGGATTTGCGAAACGCTCGAAGCGGACATGGCGAAGTTGGTGAATACGTATGAGTGCGAGTGGAAGGCGGTAGTCGAAAACCCGGAAAAGCGCGCGCTCTTTAAGCATTTCTCGAACACGAATCGCACCGACGCGAACCTAAAATTCGTGCGGGAACGCGGGCAGAAACGTCCCGCGGACTGGCCAAGCCCCGCGGCGGCACAGCCGCATCAAAACGGTGTGCAGGAGGAACTCGTGTGGTGGCGCGCCGGCGCCGAATCGGACTTCCCGGACGGACGGGGAATCGCCGTCGAATACGGCACGATGCAGTTGGCCGTGTTCAATTTCTCCCGCCAACGCAGATGGTTTGCGACGCAAAACATGTGCCCGCATAAACAGGACATGGTCCTCGCGCGCGGCCTGTTGGGCGAGAAAAATGGCGAGCCCAAAGTCGCATGCCCCCAACACAAGAAACAGTTCTCGCTCGAAACGGGCAAGTGCCTCTCCGGCGACGATCGCCTCTGCATTCGGGTTTTCGACGTCAAAGTCGAGAACGGCGATGTGCTGCTCCACGTGCCCGCGCAAGCACTGGCGAGCATCGCATAAACACGCAGAATAGCGGGCGCGCCGTGGACTGTCACCGCTTCGGCGGCTGTCCCCACAGCGGCACACCCGCGCCGCGGCCGACTGATCAGCGCCGGTGCAATTCCTGTAATTTTCTGCTACGATTCGTCCAAGGCGTTTCGGGGGAAACGCTGTGGGGTGGCGTTGCCGGTCAAACCGGGGCCGTCCCAAGGTGATGCGCGCGGTTGGTACTCGTATCAACCGCAGGAGGGGGATATGCCGTATCGCCGGATCTATCGCTTCCTTTGCGTCGCGTGCGTGCTGATGGCCCATCGGCCTGCCTTTTCGGTAGTACCGGTAGCTACTGTCGAACGAAATTCACTGATCGATCCGGCCGCGAACTCGGTTCCCATAGTCCTCGCCGTGCGCAAACTCGGCAATGACGGCCATTGGTACGCCAACTTCGGGTACTACGCCGAAGGCCCCCAGCGCGTCACCTATGCCGACGGCGCGAGACTTCTGAAGGTCGACCCGGCAACGGGCGACACGACCACGATATTCGAAGACTCCCGCGGCGGCATCCGCGATCCGCAGGTGAGCTACGACGGAAAAACCATCCTCTTCTCCTATCGCAAAGGAGGGACCTGCAGCTACAACCTGTACGAAGTCGGCGTGGACGGCAGCGGACTCACGCAGCTCACGGACGGTCCTTTCGACGATATCGAACCCACGTATTTGCCAGACGGCGGGATTATGTTTGTATCGTCGCGCTGTAAACGCTGGGTGAACTGCTGGCTGACCCAGGTCGCCGTCTTGTACCGGTGCGACGCGGACGGGAAAAACATTCGGCAAGTGTCCGGTAACATCGAACACGACAACACGCCGTGGCCGTTGGCAGACGGGCGCATTCTGTACCAGCGCTGGGAGTACGTGGACCGAAGCCAGGTCCACTATCACCATCTGTGGGCGATGAACCCGGATGGCACCGGGCAGATGCCCTACTACGGCAACCTCAACCCCGGCATCCTGATGATCGACGCCAAACCGATTCCGGGGACTGACAGTATCGTATCGTTGTTTTCGCCGGGTCATGGCCAGCGCGAGCACGCGGGGCAGGTCGCGATTGTAAATCCCAAACTCGGTCCCGACGCGCCCGAGGCCGTACGTTTCCTGCACGACGCGAAAGATTTCCGCGACCCGTATCCACTGTCGGAAAACGCGGTTCTCGTCGCGCGTCAACACCGCGTGCTGTTGATGGACGGACAAGGCGGCATCAGCGAAGTCTTTCGTCTCTCGGACGAAGACCGCGCGGCAGGTTTCGAGTGCCACGAGCCGCGTCCGATCGCGGCGCGTCCGAAGGAACCGGCGCTACCCTCTCGCGCGAAACTCGATCAGACGACAGGTCGCCTGATCCTCGCGAACGTATACGACGGCCGGAACATGGCCGGCATCCAGCCGGGCGAAATCAAAAAGCTCCTGGTCCTCGAATCGCTTCCCAAACCGATCAACTATACCGGCGGCATGGAGCCGCTGAGTTACGGCGGGACATTCACGCTCGAACGCGTGCTCGGCACCGTGCCGGTCGAGGCCGACGGCTCGGCGTATTTCGACGTGCCGGCGATGCGGAGTATCCTGCTGGTCGCGCTCGACGAGCAGGACATGTCGGTCAAGCGCATGCAGAGTTTTCTCTCGGTCCAACCCGGCGAAACGATGAGTTGCGTCGGTTGCCACGAGCAGCGCACGTATACGACCATGCCTGCCGTGCAGCTTCAGGCGCTGTCCCGGGCGCCGAGCATCATCGAACCCATCGCGGAAGTGCCGGACGTCTTCGATTTCCCGCGGGACATCCAGCCCATTCTCGACCGGTATTGTGCCTCGTGCCACGGCTATGAAAAAGGGCCCGAAGGGCATCGCATGGCGGGCCGCGTAATCCTTACCGGCGACCGCGGACCGTTGTATTCGCACAGCTACTTCACCTTGAGCGCGCTGCGCGAATTCTCCGACGGCCGCAATCTGCCCAAGAGCAATTACGCGCCGCGAGCGCTCGGCAGTTCCGCAAGCCGGCTCCTGCAAAAACTGAACGGGACACATTACGGCGTGCAGGCCACGGAATACGAGCGCAAAATCGTCCGGCTGTGGATCGACACCGGCGCGCCCTATCCCGGCACCTACGCGGGCCTGGGCTCGGGCATGATCGGCGGATACGCCGAGAATACGATCGATCGGCGCGATCTCGAGTGGCCGGAAATTCTCGCCGCGCAGTCAATCATCAAAACGCGCTGCGCCGCCTGCCACACCGGTCCGATGCAGTTGCCCGATACCCCGTCCGACGACATGCCCACGCCGCCCTGGGACATCAAGTACGACGATCCGCGGCTCCACCTGTCGCGGCACATTGTCTACAACCTGAGCCGGCCGGAACGCTCGCTGCAACTGCTCGCACCGCTTGCAAAGGAAGACGGCGGGCTGGGCGCGTGTAGAGACGCCGGCGGCGTGCCGGTGTTCCGATCGAAGAAAGACAAGGATTACCGCGTGTTACTCGCGGCAATCCGGGAGACCAAGCGGCATCTCGACGACATCAAGCGGTTCGATATGCCGGGATTCCAGCCGAGGCCGGAGTATATCCGAGAGATGAAACGCTACGGCGTGCTTCCCGAGGAGTTCGATTCGAGCGCCCCCGTCAATCCATACAAGACGGATCGGGCCTACTGGGAATCGCTCTGGTGGTGTCCGCTGGAAAAGGTGGCCACGGTGATGGATCACTGAGCCGGGCCGAAGGCGAGCGGGGGGCTGCTTGCCGAAATTGGGAGAATGTTGATGATACGCGGAATACGCAACGCGATCGTCCTGTGGTCGGCGATCACCGCCGTGGTCGCGTCGGCCGATCCATACTTGTCTCCACTGGCCATTGCGGTGCGCGGCGATCGACTGTACGTCGTCGATACCACGGCGGACCGCGTCGTCGCGGTCAATCCAATGAAGGCGCGCGTCGTGCGTGCGTTTCCCACGAGTGACGCGCCGAGCGGAATCGCGGTGTCGCCGGACGGGAAACGCCTTTACGTAACGGCCGGCGCAGAAAATGGCCGCGTCTTCGTGCTCAACGCGCGGACAGGCAAGTGCGTCGCGGAACTTGTCACCGGCCACTCGCCCAATGCTCCGGTCGTGTCGGCCGATGGCAATACCTTGTTTGTGTGCAACCAGTTCACGAACGACGTCTCCATCTTCGATCTCGCCGCCAATACCGAGCGTTGCCGCGTCCCCGTCACGCGCGAGCCCGTCGCCGCGGCGTTGACGCCAAACGGCGCTTCGCTCATCGTCGCAAACCTCATCCCGAAAGGCAGCGCGACTTCCGGCTACGTTGCCGCGACGGTCGATGTCGTCGACACGAACGCCCGCGCCGTGCGCGCGTCGATCGTGCTGCCGAACGGAAGTGTCGACTTGCGCGGCGTTTGCGTGTCGCCGGACGGCGCATACGCATACGTCACGCACCTCGTATCGCGGTACCAGTTGCCGACCACGCAACTCGAGCGCGGCTGGGTCAACACGAACGCAGTAAGCGTTCTTGACCTCAACGCGATGACACTCATAAACACCGTCCTGCTGGATGACGTGGACATGGGCGCAGCGAACCCCTGGGGTGTCGCGTGTTCACCGGACGGCGCGAGACTGTTGGTGGCGCACGCAGGCAGTCACGAAATCAGCGTTATCGATCGCGGCAAGCTCCACCAGAAACTGTCCGAAGCCGCGGCAAACGGCGGGGCAAATACCGTGCCGAACGATCTCGCGTTCATGGTTGGGCTCCGCGAGCGGCGCCGGCTCGCGGGCAAGGGCCCGCGCGGTATCGCTGTCTCGGGCCCGCGCGTATTCGCCGCCGAGTACTACTCCGGCTCCATCGGCGTAATCGATCTTGCGCAGGAAGCGTCTCGCGCGGCCGTGTCGATCTCGCTGGGTCAGGCGCCCGAGCCGGACACGGTGCGCGCGGGCGAAATTCTGTTTCACGACGCGGACTACTGTTTCCAACGGTGGCAGTCCTGCGCAAGTTGTCATCCCGGCGGCGCGCGCGTGGACTCGCTCAACTGGGACATGCTCAACGACGGGCTTGGCACGCCGAAGAACACGAAAAGTCTCCTCTTGTCGCATCAAACGCCTCCCGCCATGGCGACGGGCGTGCGCGAGACGGCGGAAGTCGCGGTGCGCGCGGGCATCCGCAATTCACTGTTCAACACGCTCGACGAATCGTACGCGGTGAAGTTGGACGAGTATCTGAAGTCGTTAACGCCGGTGCCGAGCCCGCTGCTGGTGAATGGCGCATTGAGCGACGACGCCGAGCGCGGCAAGCAGGTGTTCGACACCGCGAAATGCAGCCGCTGCCATCCCGCGCCGCTGTTCACGGACTTGAAATCGCATCGCGTGGGGACGGGCATGGGAATCGAGCAGGACAAAAAGTTCGACACGCCGACGCTGGTCGAAGTGTGGCGCACGGCCCCGTACCTTCACGACGGCCGCGCGGCCACGATTCGCGACGTGATCACCATCGCCAACGAATCGGGCGATCACGGAGATACGTCTGAACTGTCGCAAGAACAAATCGACGATTTGGCGGCATATGTGATGTCGCTGTAGGGGAACGTCAAATCGTGCGAAAAAAGACATCAAATACCCGCGATTCAGGGGAGGAACCCCGCCCGTCTGCGCCGGGTTTACACACGTGGGGGATTGTCGCCGGCTGCGCAATCAGGTCCGGCACAAAGTCGAAGACGAAGACGCAACCGGTGGCTGCACCCAATCGCGACCGGTGCTCGGGGGGAGTTGTAGTTGATGCAGCAGTTTCGTAGTGGCGGGAAAGCAGTCAACGTGGACGACGTACAGGTTATCGATCGCGCGGCGCTCCAGCGCCTGAACGGCAAAGGAGTTTACACGGTCTGTCTCACGCGAACCGCATGCAACGAATACCATGTGACCGCGCCGGCGTCGCGCGACGAACATCCCGGCGCTGTGTTCGAGCGGGCCGCGGAGGCGCTGCGCGATACGGGCGCCGCCATTGTATCGATGGATGTTGCCGGCGTGCCGTTCGATGCGGGCCGCGGCGAGATGATCCGGGCATTTGGCACTCCGTCCTGGCCGGTGACGTGGATCGACCGGAGGCCATTCCATGCCGGAGGAGGACTCCACATCTGGGCCGTATCCGGTCCCGTACTGACCCCGATCGAAAACGGCGATGTCGTTGCCGCGGTGCGCTTCGAGGACCTCTGGGCAACGTACTGCTGCGCCGGCGGATTTCTTCCCGCGGGCATCGCCGCGCCGCCGGCGGACAAGACGCTGTCGGTCCTCACTGCGATGGAGTCCACGCTCGAATCGGCGAACCTCGAGTTTGCCGACGTGGTCCGCACGTGGTTTTACAACCGCGATATCACCGCGTGGTACCGCGAATTCAACCGCGCGCGCACGCAATTCTTCGACTCGCGCGGCGTCTTTGACCGGCTCGTGCCCGCGAGCACCGGTGTCGGCGCCGGCGATATCGGCACTGCCGCGCTCACGGGCGGACTGCTCGCGATACGGCCCAAGAATGGTTTCGTGCAAATCAGCGCCGTCGATTCTCCGCTGCAATGTCCGGCCACGAAATACGGCAGCGCGTTCAGCAGGGCCGTCGAAGCCGCGTTTCCCGATCACGGTCGGCTATACGTCTCCGGGACCGCCAGTATCTCTCGTGATGGACACACGCAACATCTCGGCGACATCGTCGCCCAGGTCGAGCGGACGATTGGCGTGGTCGGCGCGCTGCTCGAGTCGCGCGTCATGTCGTGGGACGACGTCACGAGCGGGACCGCCTACATCAAGCGCGGCGAGGATTTTGCCGCGGTCGCGAAATGCCTCGAGCGCGCCAAAATCGACGCAGCGCCCTTCTTAATGCTGCAAGCGGACATCTGCCGCGACGAACTTCTGTTCGAACTCGAAGTCAGCGCCATCTCGACGCGAATAGAAAACAACCACCACTCGGACTGAGGGAATTGGGGGAAAAACCTCGTGAGTACTCCGGGCGCTAAAGCAAGTGCATGGATGAGGTGTCCGCGCCGGCCAATGTCTCCTCATCCAATCCTGCGAATACCGGCATCTTCTCGTGCTCGTGCTCGTGCTCGTGCTCGTAATCGTAATCGAGTCTTTGGCTTCAATACCTCACCAACGCCACGGCCACTACGCCCTAACCTCCCAAATCGCTATCTTCTGTCCATCTCCATCCCCATCGCCATCGCCCTGCTCGCTCTCTGCCTTCCCGCCCACGCCGCCGACTTTACCTTCGACGACCCGGAACTGACCTCGGAATACCGCGCGATCGCAGATCAGATCGCGCAGTGGAACGCGACCCCCTCCGCCCACGAACGTCTAAAGCGCGAAACGCTCCAGTCATCCGCGCTCATTTCAGAGACCGATCGCGATCCCGTCGACGTCGTGTTGCGCCGTGCCGCCGCGCTGCTCGAAGACATCCAGGCGATGGACAATTCGCCCGACCTCCGCGACGAAGCACGAGCGCTACGGAGACTCGCGGCGATTGCCGGGGAGATTGCGCCCAACGGTCCGAAACGCGGGGACCTGTTCGCCGAACTGTGCGCGCTAAAACGCAAAATCGCGCTGCGGAATCCGCTGCTCGATTTTGAACGCATCGTCTTTCTCAAACACAACCGCGCCCGATACGAGCACATGGTCGATCAGTATTACGGCTTTCACGCGGAGCGCGGTGGCGGCGTCTTCGTGTTGGACGACGCGTTCGGCAATCATCCTTCTGCTCGCGACGTAGTGAGTGGCGTCCACGTCGAAAACGGCCGGCTCCGCGGCAAGCCGCTCGAGAATGGTTCCTTTATTTCGCTGGAACTGAGCTACGACGCGCAACAAATCCTGTTTGCATGGACCGAAGCGCAAGTACCCGTCACGCCCACCGACCGGACGCCCATGACAGACCTGTGGAACGCCCATAGCACGTATCACGTTTTTTCGGCGGTCCTTGCCGGATCGGGACTTCGACAGCTTACGGACGGCCCGTCGAATGATTTCGACCCCTGTTATCTGCCGAACGGGCGCATTTGCTTTGTGTCCGAACGGCGCGGCGGGTTTCTTCGCTGCGGTATCCGCCCGAACCCGACGTACACCTTGCACGATATGCGCGCCGACGGGTCGGACATCCGCGTGCTGAGCTTTCACGAAACGCACGAATGGCATCCGAGCGTGAACAACGACGGCATGATCGTGTACACGCGCTGGGACTATGTCGATCGCGATTCGGACATGGCGCACCACCTCTGGCTTACCTATCCCGATGGGCGCGACCCGCGCACGTCGCACGGGAATTATCCCGCGTATCGTGAGGCGCGGCCCTGGATGGAAATGTCGATTCGTGCCGTGCCCAATTCGCGCAAGTACGTCGCCGTTGCCGCGCCGCACCACGGACAAGCGTATGGCTCGCTCGTGTTAATCGACCTCAGCGTGCCGGACGACGGCGCGATGGCGCAGATCAAGCGAATCACGCCCGACGTTGCGTTTCCCGAATCGGAGGAGGCCCCCGGCGTTTCGTGCGAGACGCATCGCGGACGGAACAACCGAAAGTCCGAAGTGTACGGAACGCCGTGGCCGCTGAACGAAAACTACTACCTGTGCGTGTATGACCGCGGTCAAAAAAACTACGGAATTTGTCTTGTGGACGCGTTCGGCAACCGCGAATTGTTGTACCGCGATCCCGCAATTTCGTGCCTCGATCCCATCCCGCTGCGCGCGCGTTCAACACCGCCTGTTTTGCCCACCACGATACAGTCCACCACGAAAAGCATGCTCGCCGGTTTGACCGCTGAACCCGGCTATCTCGCGGTGATGAACATTTACGACAGCGCGCGTTTGTGGCCGAAGGACACACCGATTACCGCGCTGCGCGTCGTCCAGCTTTTCCCGAAGACGACTCCCGCACAGGACGAGCCGAACATCGGCGTGGGAAACCAGTCACTCGCGCGCGGCGTCGTGACTACGGCGCCCGTCGAGGCGGACGGCAGTGTCTATTGCGAAGTGCCGGCCGGTGTGCCGATCTATTTCCAGGCGCTCGACGCGAAGGGCCGCGCCGTCCAGTCGATGTGTTCGGACACCTACGTGCATCCGGGTGAAACGCTTACCTGCGCGGGGTGCCATGAATCCAAGCAGTCCGCGGGAAACGCGTTGCTCGCACAAGCGCCGCTCGCGATGCGCCGTCCGCCGTCGCCCCTGAAGCCGGATGTCGAAGGATCGTATCCCGTTTCGTTTCCGCGGCTCGTCCAGCCGGTGCTGAATTCGCATTGCACCGCGTGCCACGAAAACGAAAAGACAACGCTGAAACTCGACGGCAACGCGTTTGGAAAGTGGGGCTGGTCCGAATCGTACCACGCGCTCTCGCGCACGGCGTGGGCGCGCCACGGCGGCAACGGTTCGCTAAAAATCGACGGGCGTTCTTACTCCGTGCCGGGCGAAATCGGTGCGCGTGCGTCGCCGCTGCTCAAGATGCTCGAGGGCGGACACTATGGCGTGACCTTGCCGCCGGATGCGCTGTACCGCATCACGCTGTGGCTCGACTGCAACAGCGTGTTTTACGGCGCATACGACCGGTTGGATGAGCAGGCGCGCGGCGCGCATGTCGTGCCGTCGTTGTTTTGAGCCGCCGATAGAAGGAGTACGGAAATGCATCCGACGCGTTCTCGACACGCAAATCTATCGAGACGCAGTTTCCTGAAGCGCACAGCCGCAGCCTCGGTGGGACCCTTGCTTGTGACGCGCGGCGTTCTCGGACAGAACGCGCCAAGCACGACACTCGCAATCGGCGTCATCGGCACGGGCGGGCGCGGCCGGTCTCATATATCGAGCGGGCTGGCAAAGCTCGAGGGTACGCGCGTTGTCGCCGTATGCGATGTCAACGCCGAAGACCGCAACCGCGCGAGGCAGATCGCCGACGAGATAAACGGCGATGCGTCGTGCGCCGCATTCGAGGACTTCCGCGAACTGCTCGCGCGTCCGGACGTCGACGCTGTTACCATCGCCGTACCCGACCATTGGCATGCGCTCATCGCCGTCGCGGCGGCGCGCGCGGGCAAGCATCTCTATGCGGAGAAACCGTTCGCGTACTCGATCAGCGAGGGCCAGGCGATCGTCGACGCGGTGAAGTCGCACGGCGTCGTGTTTCAACACGGCACGCAACAGCGCTCCGACGCCAAGTATTGGCAGGCCTGCATGCTCGTGCGCAACGGGTACCTCGGTACGCTGAACACGGTGCGCGTCGGTTCTCCGTTCGGGTTGCAGGGCGGCAGCAGCGCGGAAGTTCCCGTGCCCGCGGGCCTCAATTATGATTTCTGGCTCGGCCCCGCGCCGTTCAAACCGTATACCGACGGACGCTGCCACGGCGACGGCGGCGTTGGCTGGTACCACATCCGCGACTACTCCGGCGGCTGGGTGACGGCATGGGGATCGCACGACGTCGACATCGCGCATTGGGGCATGGGCGCCGACGACACGGGACCGATCGAAGTGAGCGGCACGGCGGAGTTCGCGACCAACGGCGTGTACGACACCGCGTGGAAGTGGCACTTCGACCTCGCGTACGCGAACGGCGTAAAGATCGTCTACGCAAGCGAAAACGAGAATCCGCACGGCGTGAAGTTCGAAGGCTCGGAGGGCTGGATTTTCGTCAAGCGCGGATTCATCGACGCGGAACCGAAATCGCTCCTGGACAAAAAACTCGACGCCGAAAAAATCCAGTTGCTCCGCGCCGACAATCACATGCTGAATTTCCTGGACGCCATCCGCACCGGCGGCCCCGTCACCGCGCCGGTGGATGCGGCACACCGCTCGACCGCGGCCTGTCACCTGTGCAACATCGCCGCGCGCACCGGCCGCAAGATCGCATGGGACCCTGCCAAACAGCAGGTCGCCGGCGACGACGAAGCGAACGCCATGCTCGCGCGGCCCATGCGCGCGCCGTGGACATTGCAGACATGAATCGTCATTGGATCGTCACGTTCGCAGCAGTGGCCGTCGTCGCGTTTGGCGCTTTCGCGGACGAACTTCCCGGCGCGGCCGCCATTGCGCCCGGGCACCCGAACCTCCCGAACGGCTACGAACTCGTCGCACACTTCGTCTGCGGCGCTGGATCCGAGAATAAGGTTGAGAGCAACGGTAATGTTGTTGCTCTCACGAAGGGCGCGCAGCGCGCCGTCGCCGATGCCGAGAATTCAGTGCCCGGCGAAGCGTTCGATCCCGAACGCATCGAGTTTTCAGTGACAGGACTCGACCCAGCGAGCGAATATGCGCTTGGATTCACCTGGTGGGACCGCGACCGATCAGGCCGGCGGCAATCGGTCGAACTGGCCTTGAATGAAGCAACCGCGCGGAGTGTCATCGTTCCGCCAACGGTCCCGCTTGCCTTCCACGGCGACGAACCGACCTTCGCGCGTATTCAACTTCCCGTCAACGCCACCAGCCGTCTTTCCATTGCGTTCGTAAAGGACAGCGGGCCGGACGCCGTTGTGAGCGAGCTGTGGCTGTTGCGTAAGACGGATGCGCAAAAAAGGAAACGCGTCGTGATCGTCACCGGTGACGATTGGACCGGGCACTACTGGCGGGGGACCGGTCCCGAACTTGCCGGTATCCTTCGCGAGGACCCGCGGCTCGAAGTCTGGATTGTCGAATCGCCGGCGATATTTGCATCGCCGTTCATTGATGGGTTTGACGCGGCGGTCATTCACTTCAAGGACTACTCCGAGCGCCTGCCGCTCGGGAGCGAGGTGTGGAACGGTCTCGACCGCTACGTCGCGGGCGGGCATGGACTCGTCGTCGCGCACTTCGGGTGCGGCTCGTTTCAGGAGTGGCCCGGCTACGTCCGCGTAGTGGGTCGCATATGGGACCCCAAGAAGCGCGGCCACGATCCCTACGGGCCGTTCCGCGTGCGCATCGCCGATCCGGCGCATCCCATCACGAAGGCCATGAACGAGTTTGAAACCAGCGACGAGCTATACACGTGTCTCGCCGGCGAGCCGAAGATTCACGTGCTGTACGCCGCCACATCGTGTGTCGATCGGCAGGAGTACCCGATGGGGTTCGTTGTGACCGAAATTCCCGGCCGCGTTTTCCACAGTTCGCTCGGCCACGACGTACCCTCGCTGCGCCATCCGGGCGCGCGCGAACTCTACCGCCGCGCAGCCGCGTGGGCCGCGGGTTTGGAGCCGACCGCGCCATGAGCATCGCGATGAGTACCGCACATACGAACTACAACTATTCCGCACGCTACGTGTTCGTAATCGTAATCGAGTATTCGGCTTCGTTCGCGGTTGATGGATGTCAGCCAGGCGAAACTCTTGTATCGCAGTAAGGGGGATCATTCATGCACACAAACTCAAACCACCTCGACGTTTCGCCGCGCGCAGTCAACCGCCGCACCTTCTTGGCCGCGTCCGCGGCATCCCTCGCCGCATCGCCGATCCTTGGCGCGCCGCGCGTCAGCGCGAACGAAAAGGTCAACGTGGCGCTAATCGGCTGCGGTGGGATGGGCCTCGGCGACCTTGCCACCTTCCTCGCCAATCCAGAAGTCGAGTGCCGCATGGTCTGCGACGTGGACGACAAACACATCGCGAAGGCCGTCGATCTCGTCGAGGCCAAGCGCGGCCATAAACCGAAGACGACGAAAGACTGGCGCCGCGTGATCGATCGCAACGACATCGACGCCGTGCTCGTGGTCACGCCGGATCACTGGCATGCATTGCCGACGATCTACGCGTGCGAAACCGGCAAGGACGTCTATTGTGAAAAACCCCTCGGAAAGACCGTGCAGGAAGGCCGCGCCATGCTCGACGCGACGAAGAAACACAAGCGCGTCGTGCAGATGGGCACGCACTGGCGCAGCGGCCGGCATTACTGCGAAGCCGTCGAGTTTGTCCAGTCCGGCAAGCTTGGCAAAGTGCGCCAGGTCCGCGTGTGGGCCTACCTCGATTGGGTCGGCGGCATCGGCAATCCGCCCGACGGCGCGCCCCCGCCCGGCGTCGATTACGACATGTGGCTAGGCCCCGCGCCGCTGCGACCGTTCAACCCGAACCGGTTCCACTTCAACTTCCGCTGGTTCTGGGACTACGCCGGCGGACTGATGACGGACTGGGGCGTCCACCTCATCAACATCGCGATGTGGGCGATGGGCACGGAACCGCCGCGCAGCGTGTACTCGATCGGTTCCAAGCGCGTCATCGACGACAACACCGAAACGCCCGACACGCAAATCGCGGTGTACGATTTCCCAACGTACACGCTGATCTTCGAACACCAACTGAAAGGCGGCGTGGGCATCGGCGGGCGCCCGCACGGCATCTGTTTCAGCGGCACCGACGCCACGCTCACGATCGACGAACAGGGATGGGAAGTCGTCTCCGAACCCAAACTCAAGACCGTCGAATCGAGCAAGCACGGCCCGGGACCCGACGCGCGGCCCGCGCACGTGCGCAACTTTCTCGATTGCATGAAGTCGCGCGAACAGCCCGTCGAGAACCTCGAGATCGGACATTTCGTTTCGACTGTCGCGCATCTCGGGAACGTCGCATTGCGCAGCAACTCGGCGATCCGATGGGACCCGGCAACCGAAACCGCAAAAGGAAACGACGCCGCGAACGCATTGCTCCGCGCGGACTACCGCGCGCCGTGGAAACTACCCGTATGACTATTCGATCGCATTCTCGTGCTCGTGCTCGTGCTCGTGCTCGTGCTCCTCTTGAAATACCAAGAGCGCTTGGCCATTCACGCAACAAGTCCCATAGGTCCCATAAGTCGCATAGGTCCTATCGCTCCCATTGTTCCCATGAGTCCCCGCGCCTCGCCATTCCCATAGCAGTTCAGGTGAGGCACGGCCTCATGACGACTCGTAATTGTAATCGTGAATTCATCCCTGATTTCACTACATCGCCGACGTTATCAAGGAACCTGCCATGATCCACAAAACCATTCCAGTCTTCTGCATACTCGCCCTCGCCGCATTTTCCGCCGCCGCAACCGAATACCACATCGCTCCAACCGGCAGCGACACCAACGACGGCTCCGCGGCGCATCCCTTCAAAACCATTTCCGCCGCGGCCGAACGCGCGCAGCCAGGCGACACGATCACCGTACACGAGGGCATCTACCGCGAATGCGTTACTCCCGCGCGCGGCGGCGAATCCGACAAGCGACGAATCGTGTATCAGGCGGCGCCCGGCGAGAAAGTGGAAATAAAGGGTTCCGAGATTGTCAAAGGTTGGGAGAAAGTTCAGGACGACACCTGGAAAGCCGTCATCCCCAACACACTCTTCGGCGCGTTCAATCCGTACAGCGACCTGATCCATGGCGACTGGTTCGATCCAAAAGGGCGCGATCACCATACCGGCGCCGTCTATCTCAATGGCGATTGGCTGATGGAAGCCGCGACGCTTGACGAGGTGTTGAAACCCGTTGGCGATGGTCCGCTCTGGTTCGGCCAAGTGGACAACGACACCACGACAATTTGGGCGCAATTCAAGAATGCCGACCCCAACCGCGAAACGGTCGAGATCAACGTGCGCCAAACCGTCTTCTATCCCGCAAAGCCCGGCGTCAACTTCATCACCGTGCGCGGGTTCACCCTGCGCGACGCCGCAACGCCGTGGGCCCCGCCGACCGCGGAGCAAATCGGCCTAATCGGCACGCATTGGAGCAAGGGCTGGATTATCGAGTCGAACATGGTGAGCCACTCGAAATGCGTTGGTATCGCCCTCGGCAAGTACGGCGATCAATGGGACAACACCTCCGCGAACACCGCCGAAGGCTACGTGCTTACGATCCAGCGCGCGCTCGAAAACGGGTGGTCGAAGCAGAACATCGGCCATCACATCGTGCGCAACAACACCATCTCGCATTGCGAACAGGCGGGAATCGTGGGGAGCCTCGGCGCGGTGTTCTGCCGCATCTACGGAAACACCATTCATGATGTCCACGTTCGCCGCTTGTTCGGCGGCGCGGAAATGGCCGGCATCAAGATTCACGGCGCGATCGACACGGAGATTCGCGGGAATCGAATTTATCGCACGATCCTCGGCATCTGGCTCGACTGGATGGCCCAGGGCACGCGCGTCACGAGCAACCTCCTCTACGAGAACGCGGGCCAGGACCTGTTCGTCGAGGTCAACCACGGACCGTTCGTCGTCGACAACAACGTTTTCCTCTCCGAGACTGCGTTGCTCGATATGTCCGAAGGCGGCGCCTACGTTCACAACCTGATCGCGGGCACGCTGATACAACGTCCGGAACTAAGCCGGTCGACGCCGTTCCACAAAGCGCACTCGACCGAACTCGCCGGCCTCGAAAAAATCCAGGGCGGCGACGACCGCTTCTACAACAACATCTTCGTCGGCCACAACGGCCTTGCGGAGTACGACAAGGCAACGCTGCCCATCCACGCTTCGGGTAACGTCTATCTGAAGGGCGCCGCGCCGTCGAAGACCGAATCGGACCCGCTGGTTCGGCCGGATTCCGACCCGGCAATCGAACTTCGCGACGACAACGGCACACTCGATCTCCACATCGCGATCGATCCGGACTGGTTTGCGGCAAGAAAATGCCAATTGATCACGACGAAGGAATTGGGCGTGGCCAAGATCAGCGGGCTCCCCTACGTGAACTCCGACGATTCTCCCCTGCGCATCGACAAAGACTACGTCGGCAAGAAACGCGCCGCTTCGCGCCTTCAGCCCGGCCCGTTCCAGTTGCCCGCGGGAGACAAGCACACACTGCGCGTCTGGCCGCTCGACGAATAGGATCGCGCCGGCAGCATCTATTCCAATTCACGTTTGGATCGATTGCGTTGACATCCCCCTAAATCCCCCTTCAAAGGGGGACTTGAATCCATGCGACATCGTCGACGTGCGAATCTCAAAGTCCCCCTTTGAAGGGGGATTTAGGGGGATGTGCACTGCGAACTTTCCCTCTGCTTCTCCTTACATCCATTCTCGAAAACATGTTACGCCCACATCTTCATCGCTACCTGCGCGACGTGACGTCCCAAATCCTTCGCCGTACCGATGCCGAAGGAATCGTCCGCGATGGAATCATCTTGATTCCACAACGTCGCGCCTATTCGCACCGACGGCTGCCCCGTCCCAACCGCAATCACGTCCTGCCCCAGCAACGCCGTCTTGATGGACTGAACCGTCAGCTCCTGTCCGCCGTTTCGTGAGCTGCCAACCGCCAGCGCGCCAACGACCTTGTTCTGCCATCGGAACCCGTCAGCCCGAAACGCCATGCACCGATCGAGAAACGCCTTGCACAACGCGCTCATAGTGCCGAAATACACCGGCGACCCAACAATAATACCGATGATCGTATCGTCGGATAGCTTGGCCTGTAGCGCGGGAAAGTCGTCGCGCTCTCCTTCCTTCAGTGGAACGCCCGCCGCTATGTACGCGGGTATGCTCATGTCCGCGAGTTCGATCAATTCCGTTTCGATCCCCTTCACCTGCTCCTGCGCGGCGGCGAGACAAATCTTCAGCGCTTCGGTGGTCGTCTTTCCTTTCCTGGGACTGCAACCGATGCCCACAATCTTGTACGCCTTGCGTGTTTCCGCTTCGGCCGGCGCGCCGAACGCGCGTGCCGCTACGACGGCGCCGGTCATGGCAAGAAGTTCTCTACGGGCAATGGTGTCTTGCATGGTCTGTACTCCTGATATGTGCGTGATGCGAGACGCTACGGTTTGGGCTGATTGCGTTCGGCTTCCATTCGCTTGAACGCCGCGAGCGGGCAGGTAACGCTCGCGAGGTACACGGGGTTCTGTTTGTGGTCGCCTTCCGGATGCATGCATTCCCACGGCGATCCGAATTCCGGCCCTTTGCGGAAATCGCCGTCGCGGAGTTCCTGCACGTACGCGCGCGCGAGCTGTTGCGCCGCGGGCCAATCGGCTTTCGCGATCGCGTAACATACCCAACCCACTGGCGTTCCCCAATACGCGCCGTTCTGGTACCGGTTCTTTGCGACATCGGTCTTCTCCCACGCGGTGGACGCGCTGAAGTCGTCGCTCGTCGGCACATGGCGGATGTTCCCGCGCCACGCCAGCGTGCCGTCGCGGTAGGCTTGTGCAAGCGCCGCGCACGCGCGTTCCGTGCGCGACCGGCCGAACGCGCCGATGTACACGCCATACGCCGTGCCCCACACGTCGGGTTGTCCGCTGAGACCCGTTGACGCGCGGTACAGGCCGCTGTCCAATGCAAACGTCGCTTCGATCGCCGCGCGAATGCGTTCGGCGTCCTCGCGGTACCGCGCCGCATCCGCGTTTCTTCCCGCCGCGTCGAGCAATTCCGCGAGGTGTTGCGCGGCCTGAAATTTCAACAAGGAACAGAACAGCAGATCGCCGGTGTGGATGATCGTGTCCACGAATCCAAACGTCACGCCGCGATTCGATTCGTCCGCGTACACGAGCCCCGTATCGGCCCGCGACGGCGGCATGCGATACGCCTCTTCCATCCGTTGCAGCAACGGCTTCCCGCGCACGTCGGTCGCGAGTATGGCGCGGTCCTTTGTGCGTGCGACGTAATGATGCGCCATCGCAATAAAGAAATACGCATCGTCGAGCGAAGGCAGCACGCCCCACCGCGCGCCGCCCTGCCCCTCGTAGTCCTCAAGCGTGCCGGGATAAAAGATCGGTTTGTTGCCCAAGCTGATGTGATCGGGGATCGATCCCGGCGTAACGACGCTGCCATTCGCGAGACGCCACTCCGAATCCTGCTGATGGCTCGCGGTCAGCAACAGCATGTGGCGCTGTTCGTCCGGCGTCACCAGTCCCGAGTCCAGCGACATCGCGTAGTCGCGAATCCAAAACGCCGGATACGAATTGCGTCCGCCGGGACGAATCAGCGTGCCGCCGGTCGCATTAGGGCCGATCTCGCCCACCTTTTGTTCGGGCGCGACGCGCGACGCATCCATCACCGCCGCCGTCATTTCCTCAAGAAAACGCGAATCGTCCTCGCTCAACAACGGGTCCGCGGAACGCTCCGGACCAGCGGAGACAGCCATCAGACCGACGGCCAGCAGAGACAACATCGCATATCCCTTCTTAATGTTCCCGTGGTCTTTCTCGTGCTCGTGCTCGTGCTCGTAATCGTGCTCGTAATCGTAATCGACCTTCTCGGCCATCTCGTCCTTTCTCGTGCGCGTGCTTCGCAATCGTAATCGTTTACCGACACGTGTCTCGCGTTGCGTCCACCATGTCCACGATTTGCATCCACCTACCGAACCGGCGTCAGCCTCAGCAGCGCAACTCCGCGCGTAGGAACTTCCGCCGCAATCGATCCGGTACGCGTTTCAACATCCTGCTGCCGCCACAAATCGCGCACGCGTTGCTCGCCGTTCACATGGATATCGCCCCACGCCGCCGTAATTGTCTGTGTTTCTTCACCGCGATTAAACAGTCCGACAGCGCACGATCCGTCCTCCAGTTCCTTCTTCCAGATTTCCCATCCGCGCCCGCTCACGGCCAGCGCGCCCTGTTTGCCGAGCGGGTCCTGATCGACGTCGATTACTTCCGGGTTGCACAGCACATTCAGCGTGAACGCATCGAGGCGCGTCATGTCGCCGCTGTAAAACAACGGCGCGGCCATCAGGCACCAGAGCGACATGTATGAGTACTGTTCGTGCGCCGAGAGCGGGCACGGCGCGGGCTCTCCCAGCTTGCGCGCATCGCCCACAAACCCGATTTGAATGTAGTCGGGATCGTTCCATGCCCCGGGGCGCGCATACGGCGCGTGCGCGGCGTTTCTCACGGCCACGTCGTGGTACTGCGTCAGCTCAAACCCCAGATCGCCCGCGGTACGCCAGCAGTTTCCGCCGACCTCTTCGCCCCACGTCCACACGCCGCCCATGCCGTACTGGCAGAGATTGAAGACGATGTCGCGATTCTGCTCCCGCAGATGCGCGCTCATCATCTGGTATGGTTTCTTCAATTCTGCCAGGCTCTTGTCCTTCGCGACGCGGTCGTACGAGCACCAGTCGTATTTCAGAAAGTCAAAGCCCCACTCGGCGAATTGCTTCGCATCCTGCGCCTCGTGTTCGTAACTGCCCGCGTATCCGCCGCAGGTGAGCGGACCCGGCGATGTGTAAATGCCGGCCTTGAGTCCCTTCGCATGGATGTAGCCGGTCAGCGCGCGCATATCCGGGAAATATGCGTTCGGCACGATGTTTCCGCTGGCGTCGCGCAACGGCCCAACCCGTTTCGGGTCATCGCCCTGCGGCGCGTTCATCCAGCAATCGTCGATGTTGACGTACTGATAGCCCACGTCCGCCATGCCGCTCGAGACCATGATGTCCGCTGCCTCGCGCATCATCGCGTCGGTGATCCGGTTGTAGTGCGCGTACCAATGGTTCCAACCCATCGGCGGCGTCAGCGCCAGCGTATCGCCCACGACAATCCGGAAACCGCGGCTCGCCTCCCCGTGCCCGTTCTTCGCGTGGAGCGTGATCGAGTAGGTCGCCTTTTCTGTGCTCGCGATGCGTCCGGAGATGATTCCTGCGTTCGCATCGAGCGCTAGTCCATCGGGCAACCCATCCGCCGAAAACGTCATCGGCCGGATGCCCGTCGCGGGAATTCGGAACAGGAACGGAGATCCCGGCCGGACCCCGCAGACGCGCGCCCCGTTGATGCGTGGACTGTCCGGCGGCCGCGGCGTCAGTATCGGACGCTCTTCCCCCGTCGCCGCGCGAGCGCTACCAAAAGCTCCGGCCATCGTGACAAGGAACAGACACAGTAAGCCCGTGAACGTTTGCCTCATGGCGATTTCCCCCCAAATCCATGAAGAACCCCTCTTGAATTGTACAACGGGGATTCGAGGAACAGCCACCGACGGAGGGGACGGTCACCGTTTCGGTGGCTGTCCCCGCACCCTCTTGAAACCGCCGCAGCGGTTCGCGTCATGTAGACCGTGGAGAATCAGAAGGACGAAGACGATGGAAAGGAAACGGAAATCGTGTAGCGGTTGAGGAATTCGGATGCACGGATTTCATCGGCGCAAACGGGACTGGGAATAGCAGTACTGTTCAGCTTAGGGCCTTTGGACCCCTTTCGTTCCCTGGGTCCTTTACACGCCCTTACCGTCCAAGCAGGCGCGGCGTCGGCACGACGCGGATATCCGTCGTGTTGAACCGGCTAAGTCCGACAAGCACCTGCGGCGACGCGATCGTGGGTTGCGCCGGCGCGGTGGTGCTGCCCAGCATGGCGACTGCGCCCAGCACGACGGCCGCGCCCATCAGCGCGCTCGTCGCCAAGGCGATTGCGGGTTTGACTTGGTTCATTAACGTAGCCATAGCTAAATCCATCCGCGAGGCGTTCATACCCCGCACCGATAATACCACACAACCTCCAAAAGTTCCCGGGGCTTGCGCCCGCACAGAATTGGACGCCGGCGCCGGGCGGCTATTCAATATCCTTGGACAGCCCGGCGTCGCTGCGATTCATGTAAGTTATTTGCATATAATGGCTTACATCCCATACCCGCCCCCGATCTTTCTACGACGACGAATACCTGCCTCCGACCAGCCTTTGCGTCGCGCCACGGCTGTCCGATACGCTC
The DNA here is from genome assembly GCA_013359265.1 of Candidatus Hydrogenedentota bacterium. Taxonomy (NCBI): domain Bacteria; kingdom Pseudomonadati; phylum Candidatus Hydrogenedentota; species Candidatus Hydrogenedentota bacterium. The sequence continues at coordinate 15,462 of JABWCD010000002.1, read as the reverse complement.
ATCGGGGGGACTATTCGTTCGCGATCGGCGCATAACCGTGGACCCTTTTCGTACGCAGCAGACAGGCTAGCGCAGGCGTCGCGGGACGAGACGTGAGGAAGCGCATGCCTTCTGAGGGCGAAACGGCCGACAAGGGACCGCACGGGCGGCCGCGGACAGCGGTTTTTGTGATCGTACTCGCGTCGTTTCTCCTTGGATCGTTGGTAGCGCTGGCTCCGGTCATAGCGATAGTTGCGTGGGTAAACCGCTATCCAACTCGGTCGGATGTGGACCAAGCGTTTTCAGCGTACTCCGCAGGCGAACACGACTGGCAACGATTCGAGCCGCTGGCGAAACTGATGGACAAGCTTCGGCATCCGAACTCCCGAAGACAGGGTCAGGCCTTCGACTACGCGGCGCGACGATTCGAGGAAACGTATCGTGAAACGCACGACGAAGTAGTCGCGTCTGTGATCTCGAGAGGTCTCAATCGGGACATCTGTTGCGAGGTGCAGAACGGGTTGTGCCAGGTATATGAAGAGTTACTGCACGATCCGCAATTCTTTGACTACTTTCGCAATAGCCGCGAAGCGCAAATGGCCCTGAGAGCGTGCAACGGCGCGAATCTCTCCACGGAGGAGGTTGAGGCGCTGGTAAGCGGAGAGATTACGTCGATGGAAGAATTCGAAGCGCGGTTCCGGAGCACGGAAGAAACGACTCAGGAGATCACGCATGAGTAGCGCGACCACGTCAGATCAACGATATCGTAGGCCGCAATCCGTGCTCGTGCTCGTGCTCGTAATCGTAATCGTAATCGATAATTCGATCATTTCGCCTTGTGCGGAGACAAGATCAAAGCAGAGCTTTTCAAGAGCGCGTTGCCAAATGGAAATTTGGCAACGGGAGTGACCCGGTGTACACGGCAGTACTCGCTGAAAAAGTAATGGAACAATCGTCATGGAATTCGTAAAACGTCACAAGATTCTCTCCACAATCCTCGTAATCCTTCTGCTCGTCCTCGGCTTTCTGGCCTATCGAATGAAGGGCCCGTATCGCTCGTACCGCGTCAGCCTGGACTTGCCGGCAGCGGGTGCGCCCGCGCCGGGGGTGCTTGAGGTGGGCGTGGCGATGCGCGACATCACGCCGGACCTGAGCCAGTACGACACGTGGACGGATGCGAACAACGACGGCAAGTACAAGGAATCCGACGGCGACACGTGGCAGGACACGAACGGCAACGGCAAGCGCGACCTCGTGTGGATGGCGGGGTTTTCGAGCAACCGCCCCGCGAAGGGCGTAAACGATCCGCTCTGGGCGCGGGCGATCGCGTTTCGCAACAACGGCGTGACGGTCGCGATGGTGACGATTGACAGCATCGGCATCCTGCACGAGAAGTTCATCGCCGTGCGCAAGGCGATCGATCCGTCGCTGAAGATCGATCACGTGATGTTCTCGACGTCGCACAACCACGAATCACCTGACACAATGGGCATATGGAGCAACATGGACGGCGTGAAGGCGATCGTACTGAAGGAGAACTTCGATCACGCGTACATGGCGAAGGTGCAACAGGCGTGCAAGGAGGCCGTCGAGGAAGCCGTGCGCGGCCTGCAGCCAGCGGACATGACGATCGCGGAGAGCGAGATCGAGCCGGAGGGATTTGTCGACGACAGCCGCCAACCGTTGGTGTATGACCTGAAGGTGTGCTGCGCCTGGTTCACGAAGCACGGCACGGAAGAGACGATCGCCACCATGGTGTCGTGGGGCAACCACGTCGAGACCTTGGGCAGCAACAACTCGCTGCTCACAAGTGACTTCCCGCATTACCTGCGCGAGGGACTCGAGAAAGGAGTCGGCGATCCGAACGGCGTCGAAGGGTTTGGCGGCACGGCACTGTATTTTCAGGGCATGGTCGGCGGGCTGATGACGCAACTGCACACGACCGTGCCACACCGCGACGGCCAGCAGGAGTTTCGCGAGGCGTCGTTCGAGAAGGCGCAGGCGCTGGGCGAAAACGTCGCCATCGTCGCTGCAAAAGCATTGCGCGGAGAGAATGTGGTGAAGGTCGAGAACCCGCGCGTGTCCGTTGCGGCGCAGACAATCTTCGCGCCGATCAGCGGGATGTACGGTTATGCGATTGCGCTCGGTCTGATTCACCCGGGCTGGTATTGGGGCAAGGCGAAGACGGAAGTCAATGCGTTCCGGATCGGCGAGTTGGAGATCCTGACGATACCCGGCGAGCTGTATCCCGAGATCGCGGAAGGCGGCATCGAATCGCCGGACGGCGCGGATTTCCCCGGCCCGCCGATCGAGGTGCCGCCGCTGCGCCACGAAATGCGCGGCAAGGTCAACATGATCGTCGGCCTCGCCAACGACGAGATCGGCTATATTATCCCGAGGACGCAGTGGGACGAGAAACCGCCCTTCGCGTACGGCAGAACGGACAAGCCGCAGTACGGCGAAGAAAACTCCGGCGGTCCCGGCGTCGCACCGGCGATCCACCGCGAATCGCTGGCGATTCTGAAGCGGCTGCGCGAATTACAGTAAGTTGGCCGGCGAGTTTGCCGGCCAAAACGGTGGCGGGCAGATGCAGCACTTCCTCGCTGTTTCCTCGTTCCCAAATTTCCATTTGGGAACGCACTCTTGAAAAGCTCCGCTTTGATCGCGTCATGCGGCGTCCGCTTCGCCGGAGGCCAAGGCCGCGTCTGCACGCCACAGCACATCCTCGCTATTTCCTCAATCTTGTGAATAGCGGCGCAACGGACCCGAATCGAGGTCGAACGCTGCGCCAATTCTTTCTTGCTTCTTTACACGCGTGCCGCGCTGCGCACAGCGAAATCGCACGATAATCGAAGTGCGTTCAAAATTCTTTTCCGCGCGTCTCCCGTAATTTACTCCCACTTGGCAACAACCCTTGGGAGTACCGCCATGATCCAACGCAGCCGCGCCAGCCGGTTTATCGTCTACGCCAGACCCGAGTTCATGCAGTTTCGCACCATCCAGGAAAAGATGTGGTACGAAACGCCGGAGGAGATCGAAGACGGTCTGCGTTGGGGCGAGGAGAAAGCGGCCCTCCTGAAATGGGTGCGGCGCCAGATGGGGCGCCGCCTCACCAAACGCGAGCGCCGCTGCATCGAGCTGTACTTCTTCGAGGGGCTCACCTTCCGCGAAGTGGGTGACCGGACGGGCACGAACGCGAGTTCGGCGTATCGCGCGATCGGGCGCGCGATTCGTAAACTGCACAAGGCCGCGGCCAAGGGCGAGGGCAACCTGGCAAAGGCTATGCCGAAGGGCCGGCGTTTTCGGGCAACGGATTGAGCGCGCGCGCGATGCGCAGGAACAGCGTCACGGTTTCGTCGAGGCGGCGCTGCGTGTCCGCGCCGACGATGCGCTCCGGCGTCACCTCGAGTTCGCTCGCGTGCACAAACCGCGGAACGATCACGCTGCGAAAATCCAGCATCAGGCTGTTTGCGATCCCCATGTGCGCCATGAAACTCGCGTCGCCGCCCGTCGCGCAGACAATCGCAACGACCTTGTTCTGCCACGCGGTGCCCGTAAGTTCGATGACATTCTTGACGCTCGAACTGACGTTGAAATTGTACACCGGGCAGGCGAGAAAAATGCCGTCGGATTCCGCGATGCGCCTCGCCACCGATTGCGCGTTTGCATCGAGCGCAGTCATGCCTCCGTCGCACAGCGGCATCGGGAAATCGCGCAGATCGAGAAAGTCCACGTCACCGCCGCGCTCTTCGATACGCAACGCTGCCGCCCGCGCGAGCACGCGGCTCCGGCTCTGAGGGTTCAAACTGCAACTAAGAACAAGGTACGCCATCTTCCCTCACGGAGTCCGCACGACCATCAACCGCAGTTCGGTCATGTCTTCCATCGCAAATCGGATTCCCTCGCGCCCGAACCCGCTGTCTTTCACGCCGCCGTACGGCATGTGGTCAACGCGCCACGACGGCACGTCGCCGATCACGACGCCGCCGACCTCGAGCGTGTCCCACGCGCGCTGCGCCTTGTATAGGTCGCGCGTGAACACGCCCGCCTGCAACCCGTACTTCGTATTGTTCGCTTCCGCGAGCGCCTCGCCAAAATCGGCAAACGGTTTCAGGCACGTGACCGGCCCGAAGACTTCCTCGGACCACAGCGGTTCATCGTTTGGCACTCGCTCGACCACTGCCGGCGCAATCATCACACCGTCGCGCGTACCGCCGCACAACACGCGCGCGCCGCGCTTCGCTGCGGACTGTAACCACGTTTCAATCCGCTTCGCTGCGGGCTCGGATATAATCGGCCCAATGAACGTCTGCTCGTCGCGCGGATCGCCGCATCGCAGTGCGTTTACCGCTACCACCAACTTGTCCCGAAACGCGCTGTAAATTGACTCGTGTACCAGCACGCGCTGCACGCTGATGCAGCTTTGGCCCGACTGGTAGTACCCGCCGATGACGACACGCTGTACCGCGTCGTCGAGGTCCCAGTCGTTATCGACGATGCACGCCGCGTTGCCGCCGAGTTCCAGAACGACTTTTTTCTTGCCCGCGCGCGCCTTCAAATCCCAGCCCACATCCGGCGATCCGGTGAAACTCAACAGTTTCAGCCGCGGATCCGTCGTAAACAAGTCCGCTCCGGAACGCGAACACGGCAAAATCGAGAATGCGCCATCCGGCAGGTTCGTTTCCGCCAGCACTTCGCCGATCAGCAACGCGCCGACCGGCGTGCGGCTCGCGGGCTTCAAGATGAACGGGCACCCCACCGCCAGCGCTGGCGCAATCTTGTGCGCGACGAGGTTCAGCGGAAAGTTGAACGGCGATATGAACGAGCACGGCCCAATCGGCACGCGCTTCCACATCCCGCTGTAATTCCTCGCGCGCGCGCTGATATCGAGCGGCAGTACCTCGCCGGTGATCCGCGTCGATTCCTCCGCAGCAGTGCGAAACGTATCGATCAGGCGCGTCACCTCGCCGCGGCTGTCCTTGATCGGTTTGCCCGCCTCGATGCAGAGCGCCATCGCCAATTCGTCAAACCGCGCGCCGAACCGCGTTACGCAATGCATCAAAACGTCGCGCCGCTCGTACGCCGCCAGCGCCCGCATCGGTTCCGCCGCCTCGACGGCCTTTCCAATCGCGTAATCGATTGCGTATGGGTCCGCCTCGGCAACCCGGGCCGCCACTGCGCCCGAATACTTGTCGGTCACCTCGAGCGAATAGTTCGGCGCAACCGGCTTGTTCGCCAGGAAATATGGATACGTCTCCCGCAGCATCACCGAAGTATACCGAACTCCGCCATTTGAGTGCATGGCGTAGTGGTCGAATTCTGCCGTTCTTACACGCATTCCGTTACTCCGAATAGCGCGCGGTGCTTTCCGCGGCGCCGGCTGAATCTATCCCATCTCATTGCTCAACTTGCTCCCATTCCACTCATTCTTTCCGCGCCATTCGCTTCCCGCATCCCGATCGCGTACACTACCGCTTTCCACAGCGGCGTTCCCGGGGGAGAGGTTTCATTCGATGGATCCCAATGGCATCCTCATTTTCGGCGGTTCAGGCAGTCCCAATCTCGCGGCACGAATCGCCGAATACCTCGGGTTGCCCGTGGGCCGGAGCGAAGTCCACCGATTCTCCGAAGGCAACCTCATGGTGCGCGTGCTCGAAAACGTCCGCGGGCGCCGCTGTTACCTCGTGCAGTCGACGGCGTTCCCCGCCAATGACAATTTCATGGAATTGTTGTTTTGGATCGACGCGCTCAAACGCGCGAGCGCCGAAAGCGTCACCGTCATCATGCCGTACTTCAGCTACGCGAAGGGTGACAAGAAAGACGAACCCCGCGTTTCGATTCGCGCGCGTGTCTGCGCGGACGCCATCGAAGCCGCCGGCGCGGACCGTGTTGTCACCATCGATCTGCACGCGCCGCAGATTCAGGGATTCTTCCGCATTCCCGTCGACGACCTGTATGCGTTGCCCGTGCTGGGCAAGGCAATCAAGTCGAAGAAACTCGACAATTTGATTGTCGTGTCGCCCGATACGGGTTTCGTGAAGCAGGCGCGCCGCTACGCAACATTGCTCAATTGCGATCTCGCCATTGGCGACAAGCAACGCAGCGCGCACGACGAAAACGCGGAAATCCTGCAAATCATCGGAAACGTCAAGAACAAGACCGCCGTCATTGTCGACGATTTCACGATTTCCGCGGGCACGCTCGTGGAAATGGCGGGCACGCTCATCGAGTGCGGCGCGAAGTGCGTATACGCCGCCGTCACCCACGGCGTCTTCGCCCCCGGCACCAAAGAGCGCATCGACGACAGTCCGATCACGAAACTGCTCGTGACGGACAGCATCGAGACGCAACCTACGCCCATGTCCGACAAGGTCGAGGTCGTCTCCGTCGCCCCCTATCTCGCCGAGGCGATCCGCCGCATCCACAACCGCGAGTCCATCAGCGTCCTCTTCTCGAACGTTTAGCGCAATTCAAGAACTGTCGTAGCCGGCATATCCGGCGGTTTTGTCTGCGCCCGCGGTAGTGCTACCCTCGCGCCATGCCCGACGCCGAACGCACCCGCCGCGAACTGCGCAACCGCGCGAAGCTCGCGCTTTGGCTGGCGGTCCCGTTCGTCGCGCTCATGCTGCTCGTATCCCCGCGCGGCGACTTCCCGCTCAATGACGACTGGGTCTACGCGAAAATGGTGCAGGCCCTCGCGGACCGCGGCCACTTCGGGCTCTCGCCCTTCAGCAACGCCTATGCCCTCACGCAAACGCTCTACGCCGCGCCACTCGTAAAACTGTTCGGGTTCAGCTTCACGCTTCTCCGTCTCACCACCATTTTCATGGGCTGGGTGACCGTCTGCTTCACCGCCTTCACCGCGCGCGAACTCGGCCTGTCCAACCGCGCTGCCGTTCTCGCCGCGCTCACCGTCTTCGTCAACCCGCTTTTCATCAACCTCTCCTACACCTTCATGACCGACGTGCCCTTCTGCGCGTTTGCGATGATCGGCGCGTACTACTACGTGAAGGCGTTGCATCGTCCGACAACAACTAACCTGCTGTTGGGTACACTGTTCTCGATCGCGGCGTTCTATAACAGGCAATTGGGCGCGTTGCTTCCCGTTGCTTTCGTATTGGCGGGCGCCATAACAAGCCGAAGTTCGTTGCGAAACGCGCTAAATTGGCGGCTGGCGTTGCCCTTTACACTGTGGCTGCCGGTATTGATATCGCTTCCATTCATTAGCGTACCGACGCACGAACAACTTGAAGTTACCGTTGCACGCCCCGACACGATAAGCACGTCGTTACTTGCTATAGGGCAGCTTTCCGGAACATTGGCAAGTTACATCGGTTTGTCTTTCGTGCCAATCGCTGCTGGCATTGCGATAGGGCTGCGATACCCGTCCAGTCGACGCCTAATGCCTTCCTGGAACCGAGTATTCTGGATATGGTTTGCGTTCCTCTTCGCGGGGAACATGGCAATTGGGATGATCCCCTGGATGCCAAACATTATTCGCGATTTTGGCATTGGGCCGGTTCCGTTTTCCTTTCTCAAATCCCGCTGGGAAATGGGAATTCATTTCGCCCCCGTACAAATCGGATTGGGATGGTTTGCGATCGCGATTACGGCAATCGCTGCGTTCGCCGTATGCGTCGACACGATCATTCGCCGGCTCCGATTGAAACCTCATCGCCAGCCCGCGTTGCGAAGATCACAGTTGTACTTTCCGCTGATCGGCGGTTTGATGCTTCTCGCCGCCCCATTCACATTGACCATTTCAAACTACTTCGATCGGTACATATTGCCTGCCGTTCCACTATTCGCTGTTCTCGTATCGCTTGGCCTGGGCTACCGTCCGACTCTCCCGCGGATATGCGCCGTCTCCGTTTTTCTCGCCATGCTCTTCACGTGGTCGGTCATTGGCCTTCAAGACTACATGGCCTGGAACACGGCACGCTGGCAGGCCATCGACATCCTGCGCACGAAATATCAGGCGCCCGACAGCGAGATCAATGCCGGGTTCGAATTCAACGGCATGTACACGAGCGGCGAGTACTTGCGCCGCACGCGCGACGAACCCGAAACGTTTAAGCGCAAAAAGTTTTGGGTGATTGGCGAAACCTATCGTGTGTCGCCAGAGGACCTCACCAAGCACCATGATTTCTACGCCATTCTCGAGACCGTTCCGTATTACTCCTGGCTGGGGTTCGAGACGCGGCAGATGTATGTGCTCCGGCACAGAAACGCCGCGCCTTGAGTTGTGCGCCCGTACATGTCACTCATCTCTTAGCCCAACGTGTTGCACTTTCGGCGCGACTTCGCTACGCGAAACGACCCCCCTTTTGAGTTGACAGGCAAGTTCGATCCGTATGTAAATCGCGGGCTGCCCGGCCTCGAGCATTTTTGCAAGACGAGGGGTACACTGTTGACGAAACCGGGGCTAAGTTTCGTGTACCGATAGGGTTATAAATCGTGGCGTGTTGGATAGGACATGAGGTCAAGCTGAACTCCACACTAGTGGTTCGTGCCTCTTAAAGTTAGGTGTGCCTCAAAAAACAGGGCGCCGACGTGTAGACAAATGCCGCCCGGCACGGAGACCGGGCGCTACAATCACTTGCAGACAAATGCCGCCCGGCACGGAGACCGGGCGCTACAATCACTTGCAGATTAAAGCGGCATGAACTACCAGTGGAATGCCGCCCGGGATGGACCCACCGTCGCCAAGGCTTTGGAGGGTTCAGCCGGGCGCTACAAGCATCGACAAAATCGATTGACGGGGACCACTGGCGACACGTGCATTAGTGCGTATGCGTCACTACTTGATCGACGACAGATATGCGATCAAGTCGGCCATTTGCTGTTTGTTGATGGCTTCTTCCCAGCCTTCGGGCATGATCGAGAGGTTGTCGCTGCGGATGTTCTCGATGTTGACGCGGAGGATGGTGTCGGTTTCGCCGTTGGCGCGTTTGAGGGTGATGCTGGTGGCGGACTCGGACGCGATGACGCCGCTGTGCGTTTCGAGGTCGTAGGTGTCGATCGTGTAGTTCATGTACTGCGGGTTCACTTCACGGTTGGGGTCGAGCACGTTGATGAGGATTTTTTCCGCGCCCGCGTTGGCGACGGTCGATAAATCGGGGCCAACGGCAAAGCCCTTCCCTTGCAGCATGTGGCACTTCGAGCAGTTGTCGAGATAAATCTTTTTGCCTTCGTCGACGTTGCCGCTCAATTGCAGCGCTTCCTGGTACGCATCGACAACGTGCTGCCGTGATCCGTAGTTGAACTGCGCGAGCAGTTTTTCCGCGCGGCCCTTGATGTCGGGGTCGGCGCTCGTTTGCAGCGCGCGGATGCGCGTCGAATCGAGCTGGTTCGCTTTGATCTGCTGCGCCTCGATGGCGTCGAGCAGCTTCAACGTCCAGGCCTTGCGCGAGAACAGCGCCTCGATGGTTTGCGCGCGGACTTGCGGGCTGAAATCGTTCCACCCTGCGACGAGGATTGCGGCGATCTCCGGGGCGTCGAACTTGCGCAGGCCTGCCAGCGCGGCAAGCTGCACTTCCGCCGGCTGCAACACGTTCAGTAACGGCGGCAATACGTCCTTGTTCTGCTCGAAGGAGTCGAACCCGAGCGTCTTAATGGCGTCCACGCGCGCGGCGACGTCCGCGTTTGCATCCGGCGCGGTCTTGCGCGCGTTCTCGAGCGATTGTGCCAACAGCGCCTGGGCCTTCTGCGACTTCGCGAGAATGTCCTTCGCCTGCGCACTCTTACCGCCAATGGTCAATCCCTGCATGAGCGCGCGCACCTGGGCCTGCGCGAGCGGCGACTCGTTGCCGGGCAGCGCGTCGATGCCGGCAAGCGTTGACGTAATCTCAAGATCGATCCCGCGCGCGCCGACCTGTTCCGCGAGCGACGCGAGCATGGACGCGCTTTCCGGCTTCGCGCGATATGCGTCGTCGGCAAGCAACGTTGCGAGCATGCTCGCCGATCCCTCGAACGACGAGCTCAGAACCGCGAAATGCACCCACTTGTCCGCGCCGTCTTTCTTCGCGAGTTCCACCAGCGCGCCATACGCGTCCGCGTGCAACGCGTCGCCCAACGTATAGGCGAGTTGGTAGCGCACGAGGTTGTTGTCGTCCGCGGTCATGGATACGAGCTTTGCCAACACCTCTGCGTCCTTGATGAACGCCTCCGCGAGGCGCACGGCATTGGCGCGCACCATCGGCGACGAATCGCCCAAACCATCCAGCACCAGCTTGGGCGTTAGCGCGCCAAGCGTGCTCAACGCATAAAGCGCGTTCTTGCGTCCAAGTTCGGCGGGGCATTTCTTCGCAAGGTCTTCAAGCGCGGGCACGACGCTCTTGTCCTGCCGCTCGCAGATAAGGCGTGCTGCGGTCTCGAAGTGCCACGCGTTTTTGTGCGCGAGCAGCGGCACAAGGTCCGCGGTGGACGCCTTGCCGAGTTTCGGTATCTCCGGTTGTGTGAAGCCATCCGGCACGATGCGCCATAAACGGCCGCGGTCGCGTCCGCTGGTGAGGTCAAGATGTTTCTTGATCACCGGCGGCAAGCTCGCGGGATGTTCGATGTACTCGCGGTACATGTCGAGCACGATGAGGTTGCCGTCCGGTCCGTTCGCGAACTGCACGGGACGGAACCAGATGTCCGTCGAGCGCACAAACTCGGTTTTCTCCTCGCCCGCGGGGCGGTGGGCCTTCAAGCTGACGCCGTCGGGGTCCATTACTTTGCGGTGAACAAGGTTGCTGCCCACGTCGCCGATGAACGCGTTATTGCGGTACTCGTCGGGCCATGCGTCGCCGCGATAGATCGTAATTCCCGTCGCGCTCGTGAAGTAGCCCGCGGGCGTGCCGCCGCCTTCGACGATGCCGGGTGTAATGCCTTTCACGCGCAGCCGCGTGCGGACGATGCGCCACGGTTCGACCGGGCTGATGCGAAACACGTCCGCCGCCGGACCATCCACGGGAATGTCGACGCGAGGGTTCGGCGCGGAGAGATAGGGGTTCCGCGCGGTGTAGCGATCTTCAAATAGCACGAGTTGGATGTGGTAGCTGTTGTGACAGACGAATTTGCGGCCCCAATCGTCGTAGCTCATGCCGTACTGCGCGCCGCCGCTTTCCGCGAACATCGCGCGCGTCTTCGGGTCCCACGCAAAGTCACGCCCGCGAAGCGACAGGACGGGCGCCTTCGGATCGTTCGCGAGCCGCGCCTCGGCGCCGGTGCTGCTGGCGGACGCGTGGATGCGGCCATCCGGCCCCCAGAGAAACGTGTTCATCATGCCTTGCACGTTGTTCCAGTTGAAGCCTGTGTAGACGGTTTCGTTGATGTCGGCGGCGCCGTCGCCGTTCGTGTCCTTGCAGTAGATCAGATCGGGCGGAATACCAATAAAAACTCCGCCGCCGTAACAGGCGACGGCCGTCGGCCATTTAAGGCCGGTGAGAAAGTCGTAACGCTTGTCGAACTTGCCATCGCCGTCGGTGTCTTCGAGCAACGCGATGGCGCTGATATCTTCGTCTCGCTCTTCCGAGTAGCCGCACATTTCGACGACGTATGCTCGGCCATCTTCGTCGAACGCAACGGCAATGGGATCGCGCACCAGCGGTTCCGCGGCGATGAGTTCCATCCTAAATCCCGGCTTCACTTCGAAGGCGCCGGCCGCGTCCTTGGGCTCGGTCGGCGCGATGCGCGGTAGCTCGGAGCTGTAGTCGCGGTCGATGCTGTCGTGTTCGGCGGGGTCTTGGGCGACGGCGGTTATTGCCATCAGAAAGGCAGCGCAGACGAGAGTATGACGCACGAGAATATCCTTTCGGGTTTGAAGCGGAAAGTATTGCGATGACGGAAGGCGTAATGCAAGGGAAGGGACGAAAAGGACCCAAGGGAGGAACAGAGTGTACGGAAAGTATGGGCGAGCGGACGGCGGAGGCGCTACTTGCGTGTCTGTCGATCGCGTTCGGCGAGACGCGCACGGGTCATGCGTTCGCGGAGGCCGCCTTCCTTGAGGAAGGCCGATTCGAGGTGGCGGAGTTGTCGATCGAGGAGATAGTTGGCCTGGTGAATGACGCAGATCAGGATGTTGGCGACTACTTCGGCCGGACGCGTGTCTATATAGCTCCGATAGGACTCATAGGTTGTATGTTTGTTTGCCCCAATTTTCCGCACGAACGACGCTTCACGGCTCGACTTGTCCCATAACGGAAGATTGCGCGTACGCAAGAAATCCTTGTAGTCTTCAAGAAGCTCCTCCAAACTAGCGCGGGCTACATTCAAGAGCTTAATTTCGGCTTCTTTTGACGTTCCCGAAATCTGCGTTCCCTCGACGATATTTTGTTTGCCGGAGCGCGCCGCTTGAACCATTTGATCGTGGGTGCGGTCGCGTTTGTCGATAAACCGCTGGCAAAATCGAACGGTGCCTTGGTAGACGACCAACGCCTTCTGATATGAAAGCAGACTTTCATAGCCACCATGCGGCGGAATAAAGGATTCGGCCATCAGTACGGCTTCCCAATGACTTGGCCTAGAACAAGTAAGCCAATCATACAGGAACACGGTGGCCCTCGCATAGGACCTATACGTCCCATAGGTCGTATTTCGCTCTCTCCTGTCCCTCCTTTGAATCTCCTCCTCGGCGCCGCGCCGTATTCCAGCGCATGCCGTATTCCGGCCCATTGCCGGTGCGCCCCGGGGTTTGTTAGCATGTCGCTTTGTGTTTGCCCCAGGCTGCATTAGTTCTAAGGAGATTGACGATCATGATTCGATTCAAACACGCGATCGCCGCGGGCGTGGTCGCATTGGGTGCGGCGGTGTCGGCGCATGCGGGCGCGATCACGGGCACCATCAAGTTCGAGGGCGAGGCGCCGGAAATGAAACCCATCGACACGAGCGCGGTCCCCGAGTGCCACGCGATGCACAAGGACAAACCGATCGTGAACGAAGTGCTTGTGATGGGTCCCGGGCAGACGCTCGGCAACATCTACGTCGAAGTGACCAAGGGCGTGCCCGCGAAGGACTATCCGGTTCCCACGGACCCGATCGTGCTCACGCAGGAAGGCTGCCGGTACGCGCCGCACATGTTCGCGATTCGCGTCGGGCAGAAGCTGAAGATTCTGAACCCCGACGGAATTCTGCACAACGTGAACTACCTGCCGAAAACCAACAAGCCGAACAACGTTGCGATGCCAGCGAATTTGAAAGAAATGGAAGTGACCTTCGACAAGGCGGAAGCGCCGTTCCAGTTCAAGTGCGACATTCATCCGTGGATGGGCGCATACTGCGCCGTGGTTGCGCATCCGTTCTTCGCGGTGACGAAGGAGGACGGCGTGTACTCGATCGATGGTCTCGATCCCGGCGAGTACGAGATCACGGCATACCACGAGCGGCTGGGCAAGCAGTCTGCCACGGTGAAAGTGGCCGAAGGCGGCGCGACGCAGGACTTCACGTTCAGCCGTCCGGCGAGAAAATAGCGCTGCGTATTTCCAATTGTGAACGCGCCCCGGGACGCTCGATTCGTCCCGGGGCGGCATTTTTTTGTGATCGAAAGTGGCGCTTGATGTCATCGTAACAGGTAGAGAGCCGTTGTCGGCCACAGTGGCGAACGGTCGAGAAAGGCGCGATGCGAAACTCGTTTGGGCGCGCGGTAGTCGTCGCAGTAGCGATCGCGATATTTGCCGCGATTGTGCTTTACCTGCGCACTGCGCCGGCGCAGCCCGAACAGTCGGGTGCGGCGGCGCGGAACTCCGGCCGGGCTCAACTACCCCAACCCGAATCCGGCAACGATGAGCGCCGGTCGCTCACGCCCGAGGGGAGCCGGACGTCCGTTCCGGCCGTGCGTTCGCCGTTGGAGCCGGTTGCTTCGCGAAAGCCCGCCGACTTCGCGGAAGCGATCACGAAACAACTGCGCAAGGCGCCGGCAACGCGTGCCGATACGCCGGCGAAAGCAACGGCTGGCACACTCTCGGGGTCCGTTACCGGCCTGCGTGAAGGCGAGTCAGGCGGCGTGTTCGCGATGAAGGGCAAGCTCAATTTTGCCAACGTGACCGAAGACGACCTGTACGACTACGGCGGCATAGCCGATGGGGAGGCGCGCTTCACGAACGAAGGCACGTTCACCATGCGTGGACTGGAGCCGGGCGAGTACACCATCTTGGCGCTCTCGGAGCGGTTCGATGAGAGCGGTGAACGCGAGTTTCGTTACACGCACAAAGTCGTCGAGATTCGGGCGGGATCGGAAACGAAGCTATCACTGGCGCTCGATTGAGTCCCTTTCAGCAATCTTCGATACGACGCGTGCCGCCGCGGCACGCACGTCCGGGTTGCTGTCGACAGTCTTCGCGCGTAACGCATCCAGCGCGGGACGCGCCCTCTCTCCCAACAGGTCGAACGCGGCGATCGCATCGAGCTGCACGGCGGGGTTCGAGTCCGAGAGTTCGTGAATGAGCGTGGGAATGACGACGCTCGCCGATTCGCCGCACTCGATCAACGCGCGGCACGCGGCCACGCGCACTTCGGCGTGATCGTCCGCGAGCCGGAACCGGAGCGCGTCAACGGCCGAGGGATCGTTGTGCGACCGCGCGAGCGCGAGCGTCGCGGCAAGGCGGACCGTAGCCTCGGAATCGTAGAGCGCGTTCACGAGGCGCGGATCGGCGCGGTGCGTCCAATGCGCGATCATTCCGCTGGCGCGCACGGCGCGCATCTGCACCAGTTCGGACGGATCGCGCAGGCAATTGCCGATGGCCACGCTGACCGCGGGAATCATCGGCCCAAGGTCCGGCGCGAATTTCTGCAAGAGTTCGATCGCGCGAAAACGCACGCTCGACTCGCGGTCGCGCAACGCGGCGATGAGATGCGGCGCAACGTTTTGCGGGGCGTGTTCGTATCGTTCGAGCGAGTTCAACGCCTCGACGCGCACTTCCTCTTCCGCGTCGTGCAGCGCGACGCCAAGCGCATTGAGGAGATATTGTTCCGCAGGAAGCACGCGGGACAGCGCGGCGACGGCCTTCACGCGGACGCCGGCATTGTCGTCGCGCAGGCACGTCACCAACGCGGGCGCGGCGGAAGACGCAGCGATGCGCAATCCGCCCAGCGCCTCCGCGGCGTGCATACGCGCGCGCGCGGACGACGAGTCCAGTCCGCGCGCGATCTCCGACACGGCGTGTTGGCCGTGGGGATCGATTCGCGCGATGGCGGAAATCGCCGCGCGCCGCACGTCGTCGTTCGAATCGTGAATCGTTTCGACCAGCGCCGGAATCGCGCTCTCCGCGTTGCGACCGAGTTCGGCGAGCGCGTGCGCGGCGACGGATCGCACGCCGTCGTCGGCGTCGCGCAGGCAGACGACTAACTCGGGCACGGCCGCCGCCGCGCGGTTTCCGAAGCGCCGGAGCGCGGCCACACACCAGTGCCTCACCGTAACGTTCTCGTGGGCGGTCTGCCGACGCAGCGACGTGATCAGGCCCGGCGACGTACCGAGCGCGGTGCCACCCCACTCCCCCAACACGA